>CAYSOD010000205.1:0-6972 GCA_964432385.1 uncultured Rubrivivax sp. | reverse complement strand
TGTTCTTGCGCAGCTCCAGAAACTCCTCGATGTCCAGGTGCCAGGTCTCGAGGTACGAGCACACGGCACCCTTGCGCTTGCCACCCTGGTTGACGGCCACGGCCGTGTCGTTCACCACCTTGAGGAAGGGCACCACCCCTTGGCTCTTGCCGTTGGTACCCTTGATGTAAGAACCCAGCGCGCGCACACGCGACCAGTCGTTGCCCAGACCGCCCGCAAACTTCGACAGCAGAGCGTTCTCCTTCAACGCTTCGTAGATCCCGTCCAGATCATCGGCCACTGTGGTGAGATAGCAACTGGACAGCTGCGAGCGGCGGGTTCCTGAATTGAACAGCGTGGGTGTGCTGGACATGAAGTCGAAGCTCGACAGCACGTCATAGAACTCGATGGCCCGCGCTTCGCGGTCCACCTCATTGAGCGACAGGCCCATGGCCACCCGCATGAAGAAGGCCTGGGGCATCTCGATGCGCCGCTCTTCAATGTGCAGGAAGTAGCGGTCATAGAGGGTCTGCAGCCCGAGGTAGTCGAACTGCAGGTCCCGCTCAGGCTTGAGGGCGGCGGCCAGCCGCGGCAGGTCGAACTGCAACAGCTTGTCGTCCAGCAACTCGGCCTGCACGCCCTTCTTCACAAAGCCCGGGAAGTAGTCGGCGTAGGCAGCAGCCATGTCGGAGGTGTCAACCTCCGCGCCCATGATCTCGCGGCGGATGCTGTGCATCAGCAGTCGCGCCGTAGCCCGGGTGTAGGCCGGCTCGCGCTCCAGCAAGGTGCGTGCTGCCAGGATAGCGGCCTTGTAGACCTCGTCGATGGGCACGCCGTCGTAGAGGTTGCGCATGGTCTCGGCCAGGATGGGCTCAGGCGACACATCCGCGCCGAGGCCAGCGCAGGCCTGCTCGACCAGCCGCTGCAGCGCTGCCACATCCAATGCGACCCGCTGACCACGGTCCGTCACGTGGAACTCGACCGGCTTGACAGCGACAGGGACAGATTGCCGTGCACGTTCCTGCGCCCTGCGGTCGCGGTACAGCACATAGGCACGGGCCACCTCGTGATGGCCACCGCGCATCAGGCCCAGCTCGACCTGGTCCTGCACGTCCTCGATATGGAAGGTGCCACCTCCCGGGCGCGACCTCAGGAGGGCCCGCACCACCGTCTCGGTCAAGCCGTCCACGGTCTCGCGGACGCTGGCGGACGCCGCGCCTTGCGTGCCGTGCACAGCCAGAAAAGCCTTCATCAAAGCCACAGCGATCTTGCTGGGCTCGAAGGACACCACCGCCCCGTTGCGACGGATGATCTGGTAGGCGGTGTAGGCCGACGTGGGTGTCGGGATCTCGCCGCGGAGAAGGGCGGGCGAAAGGGCTTCCTGGGTCGAAAGGGCGACTGACTGCATGCGGATCCTCGTGGGGCTGGACCGGACCTGAAAGGCCCGTCGCTGGGGTGCGGGCTCAAGACGGCGCTGGACTGCCACACACTATATATGGTGCCGCAGGTGTGCTCAAGGCACTACCGGTAGAGTCTAGCGGTCGTTTTCCCTGATTCCATCAAGACGGATCTGGGGTGTCGGAATCCGTGCCGATGCCTAGGCGCGCCATGCGGTACCGGATCTGCCGCAGTGACAAGCCCAAGCTCGCGCCCGCCGCCGTTCTGTTGAAGCGGTGACGCAGCAAAGCCTGCTCCAGGATGGCCTTTTCCACGCGATCCAGGTAAGCCGCGAGATCCGCGGGCAGGGTGGGGGGCAGGAGCGGACCGGGATCCGAACTGGCGACCTCACTGGTCACTGGCTGGCGTGAATCAACAGCTTCTTGCTGGCTCAACTGGGCATCAGCAGGAGCCGACTCAGGCACGGCCGCCAGCACATCAAAACCGCTGCCCTGATCGACACCGAGTTCGTCCAAGCCGATGCGATCGGTGTCGGACATCGCGAGGGCCCGGTGCAGCATGTTCTCCAGTTCCCGCACGTTGCCCGGAAAGCTGTGGTGTGCCAACTGGGCCAGGGCCTCCTGCGTCACCATCGGCGCCGGATGGACCCCAGCCTCCACCGAGATGCGATCCAGGATGTCGGCACAGATCAGCGCCAGGTCCGTGATCCGCTCGCGCAAGGGCGGCACCGGAATATGGATCACGTTGAGCCGGAAATACAGGTCCTGCCGAAATCGACCGCTTTGGACGTCGGACGTCAGGTCGCGATGCGTGGCGCTGATGATCCTTGCATTGCAGGGCACCTCGGTCGTTGCGCCGAGCGGGCGCACACAGCGCTCCTGGATCGCACGCAACAACTTGCTCTGCATGAGCAAAGGCAGGTCGCCGATCTCGTCCAGAAACAGCGTGCCGCCATGCGCGGCCTGGAAGAATCCCGGCCGGTCCTCTGAAGCCCCCGTGAATGCGCCTTTGCGGTAGCCGAAGAACTCGGCCTCCAGCAGCGTTTCGGGGATGGCCCCGCAATTCACCGGCACGAAAGGCCCTGCCGCGCGCGCCGAGGCCTCGTGAATGGCCCGCGCCACCAACTCCTTGCCGGTTCCGGACTCCCCCGTGACCAGCACAGGGGCCATGCTGCGGGCCACCTTGTCCACGAGGTGACGCACCTGCCCCATGGCTGCAGAAGTACCCACCAACCGCGCCAACTCCGGGCGCGCCGAAGTACCAAGGCCGGCCTGAGCAGCCGAGGGTGTCGAGGCGGCCACCTTCCCAGGCGGTGCAGCCCGACCGAGGGCCGCCGCCACCACGGAGCGCAGTTGGCGCAGGTCCACGGGCTTGGTCAGGTAGTCGAAGGCGCCAGCCTTCAGCGCCGCCACCGCGTTCTCCGCCGAGCCGAATGCGGTGATGACGATCGCTTTCTCGGACCGCCCGGAACGTTCCAGGTGGTGCAGCAGGTCGATCCCCTGACCATCAGGCAGCCGCATGTCGGTGATGACCAGGTGAAACGACTGTCGCGACAACGCGGCCATCGCTTCCGAGACCGAGCCTGCGCACTCCACATCGTGGCCTTCGCGCACCAAGGTGAGTTCATAGAGCGTGAGCAAGTCAGGTTCGTCATCGACGACCAGCAGGCGGTAGGGTGCAGCGGTCATCAGGCAAGCCCCTGGTTCACGGTTGACCTGGAGGGCCGCTGGAGTTGGATCTGGAACGCGGTGCGGTGGCGCTCCTGCGGCGGGCGGTTCAGCAGGCGAATACCCGCCTGGTGCCTCTCGCAGAGCTCCTTGCAGATGTACAGCCCCAAGCCGGAGCCCCGGCTGCGCGTGGAGAAAAAGGGCTCGAACATGTGGATCTCGACCTCAGGCGCCACAGGCGGGCCGTCGTTGCTGATCACCAGCAGCACTTCACCGTCACCCGCTGGGTCCAGCACGATCCGGACCGCCCCGGGCTGCACGGTGGAATGCCGCACCGCATTTTCCAGCAGGTTGACGAGCACACGGCGAAGGTGTTCGGGATCGAACAGCACCTGCACCTCCTGGTCAGGCGTTTGCAGCTCCAGGACCTCAGGCGACACACGCGCCGTACGGGACCAATCGTTCACGACCGAGCGCAGCAGCGCCGTCGCTTCGACCGGCCTGGCCTGCACATGCGCCGCGGGCAGGGCCTCGAGCACGTCATCGACCAAGCGCCTCAAGCGCAGGACGTTGTCGGCGATGATGCTGACCAGTTGACTTTGCGGCCGCTCTAAAGGCTCCTCCGCCAGCAGTTGATTGGCTTGCGCAATCGCCGACAGGGGATTGCGAATCTCATGCGCGATCCCTGCGGATACACGGCCCATCGCCGCCAGTTTCTCTCGCTGCACACGGGATTGCACGGTGCGCTCGTCCTCCAGCAGCAGCACGCAAAGGTCCTGAAGCTTGCCCCCATGCGCGGCGGGTGGCAGCGCAGGCTCAGAGCGGGTGAACCGCACCCTCACCCTTACCGTCCTGACAGCCTGGCCAGTTGCTGACCACACGACCTCCAGGCCAGCGGCAGGCCCATTGCCCTGGGCATGGGCACGTTCCACCGCCTCGAGCAGTGGCGTCCAAGGCCAGTCGTTCAGGGCCGAGGCCTCCTCTTCGACCACTGACGGCGTCAGGCCCAGCAGGGCCTGCGCGGCCGGGTTTGCAGCCAACACCCTGCGCTGGCGGTTGAGTACCAACACGCCTTCTCCCATCTCCTCGATGACAAGGCGGTTCAATTGCGCCTGCTGACGTGCGCGCTCCTGGCTGTCCACCGCCGCGAGTTCCTCACGCAGCAGGCGCGCGGCGAGTTCGCCAGACAGCCAGGCGATGCCGAACAGACCCGTACCCACCAGACCCGCAGTCAGCCAGGGCGAGGGGCCAGCGGGGATCTGAAGGGAGATCCACCAGGCCTGGGCCAGCAACGCGAGCGTCACCCCCGCAGCAGTGGCCAGGGCAAGCCGGCGCGGCATCAAGAGGCCGGCCATGAGCACCGGCAGCACCAGCAGCGCGGCGAAATTGAGGCTGGCACCTGACTCCAGGGCGAGCAGCAACAGAAAGGTCAGCGCGTCAATGCCCACCGTCAGCAGGACCGGGAGCCGCCCGGGAGGTCTGACAGGCCGTTCCGGGACGCGCCGCCACTGCCAGGCGGCCATCGCCAGCACCTGCGCGGCATACAGGCCTGTGACCCAAAGGGCACCTGACTGAGGCGGCGTGCCCGTCACCGTTGAGCCCCCATGCAGCAAGGCGAGCAGCACACCCACGACGGCACGAGCGGCCACGTAGGTGCGGAACAGGCGGAACATGGCCTTTCCCGTCGACGTGGGCGACTGAGCCGCCGAGTCGCGTGAAGACGATGGGTCTTCGAACCAGGTCGGGCCCTGCCCAGCGGTGCTGCCCCAGACAGCCTCAACCCACCTTGGCTCGAGGCCGGACTTGGGCGGCACCTGTCTCATGGGGGCGCTGTGCCGCCCTGGCAGAGGCTCAAACCATCCACCTTCAGCTTCGCCCGAGGCTCGGGCAGCCCCGGCACTGGACTCTGGGCGCATGCCCTTCAGGCCATTGCGCTGCATCAGCCCGGCCCGGCCAGGCGATGGGCGTCACTGCAAAAGGGCATGTCGCCGGCAAACACCGCCTCAGCGGCGGGCAGGTGTACACCACAGTGCGCGCAGGCGACCATGCGTACGGGGGTGTCGTCGCGGGCCGCTCCTGCGTCCGCACGTTCGCCAGCCGCAGGGTCCTCCCGACGTTCACGTCCCTTGCGAAGCCGCGCCGAGAGCATCCAGATGCCCACGCCGACCACGATCAGGACCAGCAGGTACTTCATGGCCTCGCTCGCCGAAGCGCCCTCAGGCCGCCGAGCGGGACAACAACACCTCGAGCACGAAGCGGGAGCCCACGTAAGCCAGCAGCAGGACCAGGGCCCCGGCGTACAGCCACCTCGTGGCCTGCCGGCCACGCCACCCCCGACCATGACGCCCGACCAGCAGCAGGGCGAAGATCGCCCAACCCAGAAGCGACAACACGGTCTTGTGGTCCCAGCGCCATTGGGCCGAGGTGGCGATGCCCAGCGCAATGGCCGCCGACAACACCGCAAACCCGGCCTCGACAAAACGGAAGGTGATTCTTTCGATCTGCATCAAGGGCACACCCGCCATCATGGGCGACAGCCCCTTGCGCAGGCGCAGGCGGCGCTCTGCCGCGTCGAGCAGCAGGCCGTGCAGCACGGCCGCACCCAGCAGGCCGTAACTGGCCACACCCAACAGCCAGTGCAGGGGCGCCCAGGGCGAGCCCAGGGCGCGCGCTTCACCCGGAAAGAAGCACTCGACCAGCACCGCCGCTGCGCCCGCCAGTGCCAGCAGGCGCCTGACTCCTGCCAAGGTGATGAAGCGGCCGTCCAACGCATGGATGGCCAAGGCGACACAGACTGTGAGCGACAGCACGGGGCCAAAGCCCAACCGCGCCGCGCCGCCGTGAAAACCCAGGCTGCCGATCTCGCTGAGCAGCATGGCGCCGTGGGCCGCCACACCCACCACAAAGGCGGGCATGGCCACCCGATCCCGCTGCGCGCTGCCCCCGAGCAGCGACAGGGCGTAGGCCAGCACCGCCAGCACCGCCAGCAACCATGGCCACCCGCTCGGAACCCCGGTCGATAGAATCATTCGGCGCAGTGTACGTTCGGCTTTCCCCGGGTACACCCCCTTCTTCTGCCTGCCTGCCGCCTGCCCAACAAGGCGGCCCGACCCGATGGCCACCACCCTCACCGATCGACTGTCGCGCCTGGTCAAGACCATGCGGGGCCAGGCCCGCATCACCGAAGCCAACGTGCAGGACATGCTGCGTGAAGTGCGCATGGCCTTGCTGGAGGCCGACGTGGCGCTGCCCGTGGTGCGCGACTTCATCGCCCGCGTCAAGGACAAGGCGTTGGGGCAGGAAGTCGCGGGCTCGCTGAACCCCGGTCAGGCCCTGGTGGGCATCGTGAACAAGGAGTTGGCGGCCACCATGGGCGAGGGCGTGGCCGACCTGAACCTGGCCACGCAGCCCCCAGCCGTGGTGTTGATGGCCGGTCTTCAGGGTGCGGGCAAGACGACCACCACCGCCAAGCTGGCCAAGCACCTGATCGAGAAGCGCCGCAAAAAGGTGCTGACCGTCTCGGCCGACGTCTACCGCCCCGCGGCCATCGAGCAGTTGAAGACCGTGACAGCGCAGGCCGGGGCCGAGTGGTTCCCGAGCGCGCCCGATCAGAAGCCGGCCGACATCGCGCGCGCTGCGCTGGACCACGCCAAGCGCCACTACTTCGACGTGCTGCTGGTGGACACCGCCGGGCGGCTGGCCATCGACGAAGCCTTGATGGCCGAGATCCGCCAATTGCACGCCGCGCTGAACCCGGTGGAGACCTTGTTCGTGGTGGACGCCATGCAAGGCCAGGACGCGGTGAACACCGCGCGCGCCTTCAAAGACGCCCTGCCGCTGACGGGTGTGGTGCTGACCCGGATGGACGGCGATGCGCGCGGCGGTGCGGCCCTGTCGGTGCGTCAGATCACCGGCGTGCCCATCAAGT
>CAYSOD010000204.1:0-6985 GCA_964432385.1 uncultured Rubrivivax sp. | reverse complement strand
GGTCAAGGGCAAAACCCTGGACCAGGCGCTGACCATCAAGAACACGCAGATTGCGCAAGAACTCGCGCTGCCGCCTGTCAAGATCCACTGCTCCATCCTGGCCGAGGACGCCATCAAGGCCGCGGTGAACGACTACAAGGCCAAGCACGGCGAAGCGGCTGCCTCGATGGCGGCGCAGGCCCATTGAGGCGTCAAGGATGTCCGTTTCTCTGACCGAAGCCGCTGCACGTCACGTCACCCGCTACCTCGCCCGCCGCGGCAAGGGGGTGGGGGTGCGCCTGGGCGTCAAGACCACGGGCTGTTCCGGTTTGGCCTACAAGCTGGAATACGCCGATGAGGTCGCGCCCGAGGACGTGGTGTTCGAGGGCCATGGCGTGAAGGTGCTGGTGGACCCCAAGAGCCTGCCGTACATCGACGGCACCGAGCTGGACTTCGTCCGCGAGGGGCTCAACGAAGGCTTCAAGTTCCACAACCCGCGCGAGAAGGACCGCTGCGGGTGCGGGGAGTCGTTCCGCGTCTGAGGCGCGGCCCCACACCCCACTGGGGCGCGGCACGGCCGCGCCTTTGCTTTGAAGATCCGCATGTCCAAGACGCTTCCGTTCGTCGTCCAGGGTTTTGACCCTTGGAGTCTGCCGTCATCATGAGGCTCGATGACGACGACTTCACCTTGTTCGGCCTGCCGGCCCGCTTTGCGATCGACCGCCAGGAGGTGGATGCCCGCTGGCGCGCCCTGCAGGCCCAGGTGCACCCTGATCGGTTCGCCTCCGAGGGCGCGTCGGCCCAGCGGCAGGCCATGCAATGGGCTGTGCGCGTGAACGAGGCGCACCAGCGTCTTCGCGACCCGGTGTCCCGCGCCGCGTACCTCTGCGAGCTGCGCGGCGTGCCGGTGGATGCGCAGCGCCACACGGCCATGCCGCGGGACTTCCTCATGCAGCAGATGACCTGGCGTGAAACCCTGGAAGAGGCCGGCTCGCCTGCCGAGGTGGCCGCGCTCGACGCCCAGGTGCAGGCCGAGGAACGCTCGCTGTTCAGTGCGCTGGCCGATCAGCTGGACGCCAACGTCGATCTGCAGGCTGCGGTGCAGTCCGTTCGCGCGCTGATGTTCCTGGCGAAGTTCCGCGCCGACATCGATCGCCGCATGGAGGCCCTCGAAACCTGATCGCCTGTCCTGATTTGGTGTCCACAGGGCCTCGTGGCCTCTAGCACCACCGATCTGCTGCCTTAGCACTTGAGTTTTCTGGCCCCCGCACCCTTAACCCACACAAGCATGGCCCTGCTCCAGATTTCAGAACCCGGCGGTTCTCCGGACCCGCACCAAAGGCGCATTGCCGTGGGCATCGACCTTGGCACGACGCACTCGCTGGTGGCTGCCGTGCGCCACGGCGTGGCCGAGTGCCTGCCCGACGACCAAGGGCGCGTGATCCTGCCTTCGGTGGTGCGCTACCTGCCCGGCGGGCGGCGCCAGATCGGCCATGACGCCCGCGATGCCCAGGCCGAGGATCCCGAGAACACGGTGTCTTCGGTCAAGCGGCTCATGGGCCGCGACTTGAACGATGTGCCTGGCCGAGAGCAATGGCCCTACCGCTTCGTGAACCGTCCGGGCATGGTGGCCCTGGACACACGTGACGGCGTGAAAACGCCGGTGGAAGTGTCCGCCGAGATCCTGGCAGCGCTGCGGCAGCGCGCCGAAGACACCTTCGATGACGAGCTGTTCGGTGCCGTCATCACGGTGCCGGCCTATTTCGACGACGCCCAGCGCCAGGCCACCAAGGACGCCGCGCAGATGGCCGGCCTGAACGTGCTGCGCCTGATCAACGAACCCACAGCGGCGGCGGTGGCCTACGGGCTGGAGAACGGCAGCGAAGGCTTGTACGCCGTGTACGACCTGGGCGGCGGCACCTTTGATATCTCGCTGCTGCGCCTGTCCCGCGGGGTGTTCGAGGTGGTGGCCACGGGCGGCGATGCGGCCTTGGGCGGTGACGACTTTGACGAAGCTCTGGCGCGCTGGGGCCTGGCGCAGGTGGGGGCGACGGCCGACGATGCCCGGGACCGCCGCGCGGTCCTGGTGGCGGCACGCCAGGCCAAGGAGGCGCTGACGCAGGCCGACCGCACCGAGCTGCGCTTCCAGGTGCAGGGGGTCGATCACCGCGTGCCCCTGGACCGGGCCACGTTCGATCAGCTGACGCAGTCGCTGCTGGACCGCACCATGACGAGCGTGCGGCGCGTCCTTCGCGACGCGCGGGTGAAGGCGGACGAGGTGCATGGGGTGGTGCTGGTCGGCGGTTCCACGCGCATGCCCGCTGTGCGCAGGGCGGTGGCGGCGTTCTTCGGGCAGGAGCCCTTGACCAACGTGAACCCGGACGAGGTGGTGGCCGTGGGGGCGGCCTTGCAGGCGCATGCGCTGGCAGGGCACTCCCGCGATGGCGATTTGTTGCTCTTGGACGTGATCCCGCTGTCCCTGGGTCTGGAGACCATGGGCGGCTTGACCGAGCGCATCATCGAGCGCAACACCACGATACCAGTGGCCAAGGCACAGGAGTTCACCACCTACCAGGATGGCCAGACGGCCATGGCAGTCCACGTGGTGCAGGGGGAGCGAGAACTCGTGGCCGACTGCCGCAGCCTGGCCCGGTTCGAACTGCGGGGCATCCCGCCCATGGCAGCAGGAGCGGCACGGATCCGGGTGACCTTCCAAGTGGATGCCGACGGCTTGCTGAGCGTGTCGGCGCAGGAGGTGCTTTCTGGGGTGCAGGCCTCCGTGACGGTCAAGCCCAGCTACGGACTGGCCGACGACGATGTGGCGCGCATGCTGCGCGAAGGTTTTGCCCACGCCGAGGAGGACGTGGCGGCACGGCGCCTGCGCGAGGCGCGGGTGGAGGCCCAGCGCATGGTGCTGGCCACGCGCTCGGCGATGGTGGCCGATGGCGAGCTCCTGACCGACGAGGAGCGTGCCGACATTGAAGCCTTGGTGGTTCAGACCGAGCAGCAGGCCGCTGGCCAGGACCATGCGGCCATCGACGCGGCCGTGGAGCGCCTGGCCGAGGGCACCGAGGCCTTTGCGGCCGCCCGCATGAACCGCGGCATCCGTGCCGCCCTGGCCGGCCGCAAGGTCGAGGAAGTCTGAACCCATGCCCGTGATCCGCATCCTTCCCCATGCCGAGTATTGCCCCGAGGGCGCCGAAGTGAGGGCGCCGCGCGGCACGTCGGTGTGCGAGGCCCTGCTCGACCACGGCATCGAGATCGAGCACGCCTGCGAGATGAGTTGTGCCTGCACCACCTGCCACGTCGTGGTCAAGGAGGGCTTCGGCTCCCTGGGTGAACTCGACGAGACCGAGGAAGACCTGCTGGACCGCGCCTGGGGCCTCACGCCCACCTCGCGCCTGTCGTGCCAGGCCATCCTGTCGGACCGGGACGTGACGATCGAGATCCCGAAGTACTCGATCAACCACGCGCGCGAGAAACATTGAAGGTCCTGGGGGTCGAATCCTCGTGTGACGAGACCGGCATTGCGCTGGTGGAGTTCACGGGTACGGCGGTGCCGCAATTGCGCGCCCACGCCCTGCACAGCCAGGCCGACATGCACGAGGCCTTCGGCGGCGTGGTGCCAGAGCTGGCCTCACGCGACCACATCCGGCGCGTCATTCCCCTGACGCGCCGCGTGTTGGAGCAAGCGGGCGTGATTCTTCGTGACGTCGACGTGGTGGCCTACACGCAGGGCCCGGGCCTGGCCGGCGCGCTGCTCGTGGGGGCGGGCTTTGCCGCGGCGCTGGGGCTGGCCCTGAACCGGCCGACGCTGGCGGTGCACCATCTGGAGGGGCATCTGTTGTCGCCCTTCTTGTCCGCGGATCCGCCGGAGTTCCCCTTCGTAGCCCTGCTGGTGTCGGGCGGACACACCCAACTGATGCGGGTCGAGGCCGTGGGCCGGTACGAGTTGCTGGGCGAGACCATCGACGACGCGGCGGGCGAAGCCTTTGACAAGTCGGCCAAGCTGCTGGGCCTGGGCTACCCGGGTGGCCCGGCCCTGGCGCGACTGGCTGCGCAGGGGCGAGGCGATGCCTACGCGCTGCCCCGGCCGCTGATGCACAGTGGTGACCTGGACTTCTCCTTCGCAGGCCTGAAGACGGCCGTGATGACCCAGCACCGAAAGCTCGGTGCAGCGCCCACCGACCAGGAGCGCGCCGACCTGGCGGCCTCGGCCCAGGCGGCCATCGTGGACGTGCTGGTGCACAAATCGCTCGGGGCGCTGCGCCGCACCGGGCTGCGTCGCCTGGTGGTGGCCGGTGGCGTCGGGGCCAACGCCGAACTGCGTGCCCAGCTGGGCCAGGCCTGCCAGGCGCGGGGCGTGCGTGTGCACTACCCTGAGTTGAGTCTGTGCACGGACAACGGTGCCATGATTGCCCTGGCCGCGGCCATGCGGCTGCAGGCCGGCCTCGCGAAGACCGCCCGGACCGCCTCCTTTGAAGTGCGGCCCCGCTGGGCGTTGGGCGAGGTCTGCGCCTGAATCCATCAGAGGCTGCCACCTGCCATCAGTTTCTATCAGCCTTATCTGCTTCCATCAAAACCCAAGCCAGAGCCCGCCCTCATGCGAGACCGAATTCAATCCCTTCCCGGCTCCCTCATCCGCGAGGTGGCCAACGCGGCCATGGGGCAGGACGACGTGCTGGCCTTCTGGTTTGGCGAGAGTGACGAGGTCACCTCGCCTGAGGTGCGCGAGGCTGCGGCCCGCTCCCTGCACGATGGCGAGACCTTCTACGCCCACAACCTGGGGCTGCCGGCGCTGCGACAGGCCATTGCCGACTATGTGGGCAGCTTGCACCGGCCCGTGGAGGTGCAGCGCATCGCCGTCACCTCTTCTGGTGTGAGCGCCTTGATGCTGGCCACGCAGATGCTGGTGGGTCCGGGCGACGAGGTGGTGGCCGTCACGCCCGTGTGGCCGAACCTGACCGCACAGCCTCTCATCCTGGGCGCGAACGTCACCCGGCTGCCTTTGCGGGCCGAGCAGGGCGTCTGGCGCCTAGACCTAAACCAACTTCGCTCGGTGGTGACCTCGTCGACCCGCGTGCTGCTGGTCAACGCGCCCAACAACCCCACCGGCTGGACCCTCACGCACAGCGAAATCCAGGCCATCCTGGAGCACTGCCGCGGCACGGGCACCTGGGTGGTGTCGGACGAGGTGTACGAACGCCTGTACTACGGCGCCGCGCAGGCGGCCCCCAGCTTTCTGGATGTGTGCTCCCCACAGGACCGGGTGGTGGTGGTGCAGAGCTTTTCCAAGAGCTTTCTCATGACGGGCTGGCGCCTGGGCTGGCTGGTGGTGCCCGAGGGGGCCCTGGACGCCCTGGGCAAGCTCATCGAATTCAACAGTTCCTGCGCGCCCGTGTTCGTGCAGCGCGGCGCGGTTCAGGCGTTGCAGGGCGCCTCCTTTTCGGTCGAACCCTTGCGGCAGCACCTTCAGGAATGTCGGGATCTTCTCGTGGGAGGCCTGGCGGCCCTGCCGGGCTTGGAGGTGAGTCTGCCTGAGGGTGGGATGTACGCCTTCTTCCGGGTCGAAGGCGTCAGCGACTCGCTGGACTACGCCAAACATCTGGTGCGCCAACATGGGCTGGGCCTGGCCCCGGGTTCCGCCTTTGGTAACGAAGGGCAGGGGTGGCTGCGCTGGTGTTTTGCTTCGCGCGATCTCGACCGCCTGCGCCTGGGCTTGCAGCGCATGCGCGGTGCCCTGGAGCAGGGCTGGCCCACGACCGCAGTAGGCTAGAATCCGCTCTGAATTTTGAAAACGGGCTGCCCTTTACGGGTGGCCTGTGCAGGGTTCACAAGCACGGCGCAGGTCGGTTTCACCTGCGTTCGCAAGTCAAAACGCCCGACAGGGCACTGGAAACCGCACACTGACCCGACGTTGACGTCGGTTCGCGTCCGCGGTTTCCGTACAACGAAGGAAATCGTCATGACGATGAACACCACCCAGAAGGCCGATGTCATCAAGGCGCACGCGCGCGGCGCTGCGGACACCGGCTCCCCAGAAGTTCAAGTGGCGCTGTTGACGGCGCGCATCAACGAACTGACCCCCCACTTCAAGACTCACTTGAAGGACCACCACGGCCGTCGCGGCCTGTTGAAGATGGTCAACCAGCGCAAGAGTTTGCTGGCCTACCTGAAGGATCGTGACGCCGATCGCTACACGGCGCTGATCCAGAAGTTGGGTCTGCGCAAGTAAGGTTCACGGTACATCGGGCTCCTGGCTGAAAGGTCGGAGCCCGATGTCCACGGAGACGTCCAGGGCGCGGGCAACTGCTGTGTCATTCCAGGGCGGCTGACTCGAAGACGAGTTCAGCCAGTCGCGCTGGAATGGCATTGTTGCCAAAGCTCCAGCGACTCCATCCCGCAGGCGCGGGGATCCATCGCGCCGTCTTTATGGAGACAGACATGAGCATGTTCAACAAGGTCAGCAAGACCTTCCAGTGGGGCCCGCATCGGGTCACGATGGAAACGGGCGAGATCGCCCGCCAGTCCACCGGCGCCGTCGTCGTGGACATCGAGGGCACCGTGGTGCTGGCCACCGTGGTCGCCGCCAAGAACGCCAAGCCAGGGCAGGACTTCTTCCCGCTGACGGTCGACTATCTGGAGAAGACTTATGCCGCGGGCAAGATTCCCGGCAGCTTCTTCAAGCGTGAGGGTCGTCCGAGCGAACTCGAGACACTGACCAGCCGCCTGATCGACCGCCCCATCCGCCCGCTGTTCCCGGATGGTTTCTTCAACGAGGTGCAGGTCGTCGTGCACGTGCTGAGCCTGAACCCCGAGGTGCAGGCCGACATCGCCGCCCTCATCGCCTCCAGTGCGGCGCTGTCCATCAGCGGCATCCCGTTCAACGGCCCCATCGGCGCGGCGCGCGTGGGCTATGTCAATGGCGAGTACGTGCTGAACCCGGGCCGCGCGCAACTGGCCGACAGCCAGCTGGAC
The DNA here is from genome assembly GCA_964432385.1 of uncultured Rubrivivax sp. GTDB lineage: Bacteria > Pseudomonadota > Gammaproteobacteria > Burkholderiales > Burkholderiaceae_C > Rubrivivax. The sequence goes on along the minus strand of CAYSOD010000204.1, from coordinate 28 downwards.
CTGGTGGTGGCCGGCACCGAAGCCGCCG
>CAYSOD010000203.1:1364-7000 GCA_964432385.1 uncultured Rubrivivax sp. | reverse complement strand
GGATCAGCTGTAACGGTGGCAGAAGGTTGTAGATGTGGCGGCGGCGGCCTTAGACCGGGGTCAGCACCGACGCGGCCACCAGCCCGAAGGTGGCGGTGACCGCGACGCTGGATCCGTAGCCGTGGCAGGAAAGGTCGCCTGCCACCTCGCAGGCCTCAGCCTGAGGGGGCTGGTGCACGGGCTCGCGCGAGAAGACAGCGCTCAAGGTCATGGCGCCTGTGCGGGGCGCGCCATGCTCCTTGCGCAGGCGCTGTCGCACGCTAGCGAGCAAGGGGTCATGGGTGACAGTGGCCAGGTCTTCCACCTGCACGCGGTGCGGCGTGCGCTTGCCCCCGGCCGCGCCCACGGTGACGAAGGGCAAACTCTGCGCTCGGGCCCAAGCGGCCAGCACCACCTTGGCCCGCACCTGGTCACAGGCGTCGATCAGGCCGTGCACGGGCCTGCGCAGCAGGCCAGGCCAGTTGTCGGCGGCCACGAACTCTTCGACCGCGTGAACATCGCAGCCGGGGTGGATGTCGGCGATGCGCTCGGCCAGCGCCTGCGCCTTGGCCTGCCCCAACGTACGGCCCAGGGCCTGCACCTGCCGGTTGACGTTGGATTCCGACACGTGGTCCAGGTCGATGAGCGTCAAGCCGGCCACGCCGCAGCGCGCCAGCGCCTCAGCCGCCCAGGAACCCACCCCGCCCAGGCCCACCACGCACAGGTGCAAGCCTCTCAGCCGTTCATAAGCCTCGTCACCGTACAGCCGGCGCAGCCCGCCGAACCGGCGCTCGAGGTCAGCCTCGGTCACAAGCTGCGTTCAAGCTGCCAGACCTGGTACTTCAGGCCGACCACAGCACCGGCCACGATGCCCGCAAAGGCCAGGAAGCTGCCCAGGGCCAGCGTAGACACGCCTGACAGCCCCTGCCCCACCGTGCACCCCATGGCCGTGACCCCACCCACGCCCATGAGCACGGCGCCGACCAGATGGTGTGCCGTGTCCTGCGTGCCTGCAAAGCCTTCCCAGCGGAAGCTGCGGGTGGCCAGCGCGCTGATCATGGAGCCCAAGATCACACCCACGGTACTGACCACGGCAATGGTGAGCACCTTGCTCTTGTCGCTGAAGAGGATGAGCCAGTCCACGGTGTAGGCGATGGGGGCCACGAAGGTCAGCGACTCCATGCGCTGCGAATTGGTGGCCAAAAAGGCCTCTTCCAGCGTCTTGGGGTGCTCTTCGAGGTGGCCCAGCCGCCCCGACACCCACCACACACCCACCACCACCAGGCCGATGCCGACGCCGGCCAGCAGCACGTCGGTACTGCGGCCTTCGGGACGGGCCAGCGCCCAAGCGACCAGCCCCCCGCCCAGCAACACCCCCAGCAGCAACGCCAGCAGACGGCGCTCCAGGCCCAGCACGCCGGCCAGCAGGGAAGGCAGATCCTGCCCCGTGGGCAGCGTGACGGCCACCGCATCCACCGTGGCCACGCGCGCCACGCCCACGATGCCGCGCATGGTGGCGTAGGCGGCAATCGCCAGCACGGCAAACACCACCACGGCCTTCAGGCTGCCGCCGCCAATGCGCACCAGCGTCTTGCTGCCGCAACCCGAGGCCAGCACCATGCCCACCCCGAACAACGCACCGCCCAGCAGGTTGGACAGCCAGATCAGCCGGTTGCCGGCATAGAAGCTCTTGCCCGCCTCCACCCAGCCCAGGTACACCATGGTGTTGAAGCCGAGCATGGCCACGCCGATGGCCAGGGCCCACATGCGCATGCGGCTCCAGTCGCCGATGTTGACGATGTCGGCCACCGCTCCCATGGTGCAGAAATGGGTGCGCTGGGCGATGGCGCCGAAGACAGCGGCCAAGATGAAAGCGGCCCAGAGGACCTGGGCCGCAAGACCGGGAAGATCTGATTCCTGCATGCCTGAGATTCTAGGAGCGCACCCTTTCCTGCACAGGCGCAGGGCGCAATACTCAGCTCAGCCGCTCAGCCCCTCAACCCCTCAGCCCCTTGACCCCTTCGCGGGGTGGACGCCAGCCCGGGGCGCCAGTGCACGGCGCGCGACCTGGCTCTGCTGACGGGCTCAACTTACCGCAGCGTGGCCAGCCGCTCCTTACCTGCCTGCGCTGCCTCGGACTGCGGATAGGTCTTCATCAGCTCATCGATGGTCTTGCGTGCGCCGGGGCGGTCTTTCATCTCAGCCTGGCTGTTGGCCAGGGCCAGCAGCGCCTCTGGCGCGCGGGGGTGCTTGGGGGATGCGGCCACAAAGGCACGGAAGGCAGCCACGGCTTCCTTGTAGTCGCGCTTGCCGTAAAGGGCGTTGGCTGACCAGAAGCGCGCAGAGTCCGCGTAGCCGGTGCCCGGGTAGCGCCGCAAGAGGGCGGAGAAGGCTCCCAGGGCCTTGTCGAAGTCACCGGTGCGCATGACGGCCACAGCATCGTCGAAAGCGCGTTTCTCGTCGGGCGCCGCCATGAACTCCTGATCGTCGATCTTGACCTTGATGGGCTCCAGCTTGGCCAGGCGGTCATCGGCGGCCTGGGCCAAGTCGCGCTGGCGCTTCTGGACCTCGGCCACATCACGGGCCAACTGTTCCTGGCTGCCGCGCAGCTTGGCGAGTTCGCCCTTGAGGCCCTCGATCTGGCCATTGAGATCCAGGATGCTGCGCTTGAGCGACTGCACCAGTTCCTCGAAAGCCGCCGTCTGCTGGGCCATCTGCTGCGACATCTGGGCCGCCTGCCGGGCCAGGGCCTGTGCACTGGCCGCCCTGGCCTCGGCATCCCGGGCCTTGGCGGCCTCGTCCATGGCCGTGACCCGCGCCCGCAGGTCGACGATGGCCTTGCGGGCTTCGTCGTCATTGAACAGGCTGGCCTGCGCGGAGCCGGCTGCCAGAGCCCCTGCCAAACAAGCCAGCCGCAGGGCGACCATGAACGGGGCGCCAGGGCGAAGGCCGTTCACGGGCGGTCCTTCAGCTCGGCACGGCGGTTCTTGGCCCAGGCAGCCTCGTCGCTGCCCGGTGCTGCCGGGCGCTCCTCGCCAAAGCTCACCGCTTCCAACTGCGACTCCGCAGCGCCCAGCAATGTGAGAGACCGCACCACCGCCTCGGCACGCTTCTGGCCCAGGGCCAGGTTGTATTCGCGCCCACCGCGCTCGTCGGTGTGGCCTTCCACAGTCATCTTGCGGTTGCGGTTGGCATTCAACAGGCGGGCGTGGGCTTCCACCACGGGGCGTCCGTCGTCTCGCACCACGTAACTGTCGAAATCGAAGTACACGATGCGGCCCACGCCTGACGGCAATCCGTCCACGCCCCGGGAGCCCAACTGCCCGGCCTGCACGGTGGCCACCTGCGATTGAGGGGCCGGTGTGGTGGACACCGCAGGTGCCGGAGCCGCCGGTGCTGCGGCGCTGCCAGCGCCCGCCGAAGCCTGCGCGTCAGGCGCCGGCGTGACGGGTGTCAGGGTGCGGGACTCCACGGGCGTCTCGTTGAGCTTGACAGAGGAGCCACAGCCGGCCAGCAGGGCCACCAGGGCGAGCGACAAGGTGGAGTGCGAGAGGTTTCTCATGGTCTGATTCTCCATTGATGGGGCCACTGCAGGCGGTGGATGGTCAAGTTTCGAAATTCAGCTCAGGCCCTGAGGTCGCCGACTGTGCAGGCAAGTGCCGGGTCAGCGCCCAAACGGCCCCCAGGCTGGCTCTCTCATGTCAGCGCCACTGGACAACAGCCGAGTCTTGATCTTGCCATCCAGCGTGGTGGTCATCAACACGTCGCGGCCTTGGGCACGGGTGGCATACACGATCAGGCGGCCGTTGGGCGCAAAGCTTGGGCTCTCGTCGTCCACGGTCTCACTCAAGGTCTGCACGATGCCGTTGGACAGGTCCAGCGTGGTGAGACGAAAGGCCGAGCCGTTGCGGTTGATGTAGGCCAGGGTGCGGCCGTCCGGGCTCAGAGCCGGGCTGATGTTGTAGGTGCCGCTGAAGGTGACGCGCTCGGCATTGCCGCCCGCGGCTGGCACCCGGTAGATCTGCGGGCCACCGCCACGGTCGCTCACGAAGTACACCTGGCGACCGTCAGGCGAGAACACGGGTTCGGTGTCGATGGCCGGGCTGGTGGTCAGCCGACGCGGCGCGCCGCCGGCACGCGGCATGACGTAGATCTGGGCGGGGGCGTCACGCGACAGGGTGACCGCCAATTCACTGCCATCGGGCGACCACGCCGGCGCGCTGTTGCTGCCCTTGAAGTTGGCGACGATGGTTCGTTTGCCGGTGGCCACATCCTGCACCCACACGGCCGCCTTCTGGCTTTCGAAGCTCACGTAGGCGATCTCACGCCCGTTGGGCGACCAGGCCGGCGAGATGATGGGCTCGGCGCTGCGCAGCGCCACCTGCCCGCCCTCGCCATCGGCGTCGGTGATGTGCAACGCGAACTGCCGGCCGCTGCGCGTCACGTAGGCGATGCGGGTGGCGAACACGCCCTTGTCGCCCGTCAGCTTCTCGAAGATCTCGTCGGCGATGCGGTGCGCCGCCAGGCGCAGATCGGCCGCCGGCACGGTCACGGCGCGCGCCAGCCATTCGGTGCCCTTGACCACATCCCACAGGCGGTAGCGCACATCGAAGGTGCCATCGGCCAGCCGATTGATCGAACCGGCCAGCAGGGCGTCAGCCCCACCGGCGCGCACTTCCTGCTGGGGCAAGCGGCTGCGCTCGTCAAGTCCTGGGGGCGCGTCCAACGAGCGGAAGACACCGCTGCGCTCGAGGTCAGCGCGGATCACCGCAGACAGCGACACCGTGCCCGGCGCCTCGCCCTTGAAGGCCCCCAGGGCCACCGGGATCTGGGTGGCGCCCACGCCGGAGATCTCCACTCGGAACTGGGCCGCGGCTGGCAACACCAGGCTGGCACCGAGCGCGGCCGTCAAGTGACGTCTGGACCACATGCGATTCATTCTAGGAGGAGCCCGCGATAATCCCGACATGCCTTCGTTGCTGCAACGATTCGCCCGCGTGGCGCCCTACTTCCGCAGCGGCAAGGCAGCCATCGCATCCGCAGGCGCGGCGGCGTTGGTGGGGGCGGCCACGGAGCCCATGATCCCCGCGCTGATGCAACCCCTGCTGGACCGCGGGTTCTCAGGCCAATCCCTGCCGCTGTGGATGGTGCCCCTGGTGATCGTGGCCCTTTTTGCGGTGCGCGGCGTGGCGGGCTTTATTGCCCAGTACGGCCTGACCTGGGCCGCCAACCGCGGCGTGCAACAGATGCGACAGGCCATGTTCGAGCATCTGATGCGCGCCGAACCAGGCCTGTTTGCACGCAACAGTTCCAGCCAACTCACCAACACACTGGTCTACGAAGTGCAGCAGGGCGCCACGCTGCTGGTGGGCTCGCTGCTGACCCTGGTGCGGGACTCACTCACGCTGGCGGCATTGCTCGCCTACCTGCTGTGGCTGAACTGGCAGCTCACGCTGTTCATCTCCATCTTGTTTCCGGCCGTGGCCTTCGTCATGCGCACGCTGGGCAAGCGGCTGCACCGGCTGACCGTGGCGGGCCAGGGCGCCACGGACGAGTTGGCCTACACGGTGGAAGAGAACGTGCTGGCCTGGCGCATCGTGCGTCTGCATGACGCGGCCGCCAGCCAAGGCCGGCGCTTTGCCAGCCGCAGCGATCAA
>CAYSOD010000203.1:0-1264 GCA_964432385.1 uncultured Rubrivivax sp. | reverse complement strand
GTGGCCTTGCGCTACCGCGAAGACCAAGACGGTGCCCTGCAAGGCGTGAACCTGCACATCGCACCGGGCCAGACCGTGGCGCTGGTGGGCCCGTCGGGCGCGGGCAAGAGCTCGCTCGTGAACCTGCTGCCACGCTTTGTGGCGCCCACCGAGGGGCAGGTGCTGCTGGACGACGTACCGCTGGAGCAGTGGAATGTGAGGTCCTTGAGACGGCAGTTCGCCTTCGTGAGCCAGGATGTGGTGCTGTTCAACGACAGCGTGGCCGCCAACGTGGCGCTGGGGGCAGACATCGACCCGGCTCGGGTGCGCGAGGCCTTGACAGGCGCGCACTTGAGCGACTTCGTCGACAACCTGCCCCAGGGCATGGACACGCCCATTGGCCACAACGGGGGCCAGCTCTCGGGCGGCCAGCGCCAGCGCCTGGCCATCGCCCGCGCCCTGTACAAGAACGCTCCCGTGTTGATCCTGGACGAGGCCACCTCGGCACTGGACAGCCAGAGCGAGCGCGCCGTGCAAGCCGCGCTGGAGCACCTGATGCGAGACCGAACCACCATCGTCATCGCGCACCGACTGTCCACCATCGAACATGCCCACCGCGTGGTGGCCATGGACGCCGGCCGCGTGGTGGAGCAAGGCACACCGGCAGAGTTGCTGGCCGCTGGCGGCCTGTACGCGCGGCTGCACGCGATGCAGTTCAAGACCTGACATGCTGATGAGGAAGAACCCATGACCACACCCACGACACCCATCTCCCGATACCCCGTGCCCGCGCTGGAGAACCTGCCCGAGGACATCCGCGCGCGGATCCTGGAGGTGCAGGCCAAAGCCGGCTTTGTGCCCAACGTCTTCCTGGCGCTGGCGCACCGCCCGGCCGAATGGCGCGCCTTCGTGGCCTACCACGACGCGCTGATGCTCAAGGAGGGCGGCAACCTGTCCAAGGGCGACCGAGAAATGATCGTGGTGGCCACTTCGGCGGCCAACGACTGTCTGTACTGCGTCGTGGCGCACGGCGCCATCCTGCGCATCTACGAGAAGAAGCCCCTGGTGGCCGACCAGGTGGCCATCAACTGGCGCAAGGCCGACATCACGCCGCGCCAGCGCGCGATGCTCAACTTTGCGATAAAGGTGTGCCAGCGCTCGCATGAGATCGAGGAGGCCGACTTTGCCGCCCTGCGTGAGCACGGATTCGACGCCGAAGACGCCTGGGACATCGCCGCCATCACCGCGTTCTTCGGCATGAGCAACCGCCTGGCCAATGCCACGG
>CAYSOD010000202.1:0-7114 GCA_964432385.1 uncultured Rubrivivax sp. | reverse complement strand
CCTGTGCAGCCCTGCGGCCGATTGCTTCGTGGGGCAGGTGTTCCCGGTGTGCGGCGGCTGGGTGGTGCGCTGAGGCCTGCACGACACTTGAGCTCTGCGAAGACAAGGTCATCGCCTGGCCTCCCTGCACCCTTGCCCACCTTCGTCAACGTCTCTTCCTGAAGAGGGCCCCCCATGTTCCCGACGTTCGCGGCGCTTTTCTTCACCGTGGCCCTGATGGTGACGACGGCCTACTTCCTCATGGGCGGCCTGCCGCTGCTGATCCTCAAGCACGACACGCCGCTGGATGCCCGATTCGTGCGCAGCTTCTTTGACGTGTACTACAAGGCGGCCTTCGTCACCGCCACTGGCGCTTCCCTCAGTTACGCCTGGTCGAGCCGCCCGGGCTTTGCCCTGGGGCATGCCGGGGTGGCGCTCTTGGTCGTGCTACTGCGCGCCAAGCTGGTGGCAGCGATGGCGCAGTGGGGCGACATGATTCAGCAAGGCGAGATGCGGGCCGTCAGGCACTTCAGGAAGGTGCACGTGACGGCGCTGACGATGAACCTGGTTCAGCTGATCGGGCTGGTCTGGGGGCTGACCAAGATCTCGCTGTAACCGGAGCGTGTCGTGCGCGCAGCAGTGAAAAGTCTGTTGATGATGATGAAGGCCCCGAAGGTGGTCATGTTGAAGCCTGGTCTGGGCACCAGATGGACGCTCGCTGCCTGCGCGGCGGTGCTCAGCAGCGCGGCCTGGGCGGCGGATCGCTTCATCCAGAAAGTGCCTCTGGCCAAGGGCTTGGTGGCCGTGGTGGCGGAGGGCGATCTGGAGGCGCGGTCCATCGGCAGCTACAGCGTGCGCGCCTACTTCGACGCGCAGGCCAGCCCAGGCAATGAGACCACCTTCTACGCCGCGGGCGTGGTGCGCCCCCGAGATGGCACCGTGCGCTCGGCCTCAGCGCTGGAGATGCCGGGCCGCCCCCACCCCGTGCTCATGGTGGTGATGCAGTCGGCTGGCAGTGGCGGCTACCTGTCTGCGGAAGCTTTTGCGGTGGAGCCGCGCGCAGTACGGCTGTTGGCCCGCGTGAGCGATCTGGCGCCCGCTGAAGACCCGGCGGCGCACCTGCGGCGGCGTCTGGGTGACCCGGCCAGCGCCACGCTGCAGTTCCTGCGGGCCTATCAACCCCTGGCTTCGGCGGGCGTGCCCAAGCCGCCTCAGCTCTCGGGCCTGCTGCCCCACCTGCATTCGGGGCTGCGGCAGACCCTGGAGACCGTGTCCGCCCAGCAGGCAGCGTCAACCTGTGAGGGGCCGCCTGCGATCCAGGGCGATCTCATCACCTCGCTGTTCGAGGGGCCGAACGAGTTTCGGGTTCTGGACTGCCGCATCCGCCCGGGCAACGCCAATTGCCCCGTGCGCTTCACCTACCGCGGCACGCCCGAAGGCGTGCGCTGGACCGACGAGGTCGAGCTGCGCCTGCATGGCGACCGCTGGGAGGTGCATGACGTGCTGCAAGGCGCGCCCTGGTCTGCGAAGACCCGGCTGAGCAACCGCCTGGCCGAGGCCTCTCGGGTGCTGAGCGCCTGCCGTTGAGCTGCAATCGCAAGCGCACGGGCTCTGAGCCAGCGACCCAGGCCCTGTGCTGGGCCCTGACGTGCCGGTCTGCCGTTCAGCAACAGCGCGGAAACGTAGGCCAGCGATGCTTGCGAATGAAGCCCGACACAATCGCCCCTCATGAAAAGTACCTTTCGCGCACGCGGTAAGTCTTCACACCCGCACCACGGCCCCGTGCTGAGCCTGTTGCTCAGCGCCCTGGCCGCCAGCGGGGCGGCGTGGGCACAGCCCGCAGCGCCGTTGCCAGCGCCGCAGCCGCAGTCCACCCCGGCGCCATCGCCATCAGCTCCATCAGCTCCATCAGCACCTGCTGCGCCCACGGAGCCCAAGGCGGAGACGGCCGCGCCGGCGGCGCCTGCGCAACAGCGCATCGAGGTGACCGGCGGCCGCGCCGACGACACCGCGGAACGCCGACGCTCCACCGCGGCCAAGATCGTGATCGGCCGCGAAGAGATCGACAAGTTCGGCGACTCGACGCTGGGCGAGGTGCTGCGCCGCCTGCCGGGCGTCACCACCCCGGGCGCCCCAGGCCGGGGTGGGCCGCCGCGACTGCGCGGGCTGGGTGGGGGCTACACGCAGATCCTCATCGACGGGCAGCGCATCCCGCCCGGCTTCTCGGTCGAATCACTCACGCCCGAGCAGATCGAGCGCATCGAGATCCTGCGCGCGCCCACGGCCGAGACCGGCGCGCGGGCCATCGCCGGCACCATCAACATCATCACCCGTGAAGGCTTCCGCCGGCGCCTGAACGACCTGCGCATGGGCTTCGGGGCGGAGAACGGCACCGTCTCGCCGGGCGTGAACTGGACGCACAACGACAGCAAAGGCCCCTTGACCTACAACGTCTCGGGCTCGGTGTTTCGCGGGCACCGCAAGGACAGCAGCGTCAACGACACCCGTGACGAGGACGTGGCCACGGGCGCCACGCTGCGTGAGCAGATCGAGCGCACGGCCAGCGAGAGCCGGCGTACGGGGCTGAACCTGTCCGGGCGGCTGGCCTGGCGGCTGGGCGAGTCGGGGGACACCCTCGCGCTGATGCCCACGCTGTTCCACAGCATGGCCGAGAGCCGACGCGACTTCTCCCTGGCCCAGCCCATCGGCAGCTTGCCGCCCCTGTACGACAGCGGCGACTCGCACACCGACAGCGCCTTCACCACCGGGCGACTGAACCTGATGTGGCGCCAGCGCCTGGGCGGCTCGCGCCTGGAGCTCAACGCAGGCGCTGGAGGCTGGCGTTCACGCAGCGACACCCAGCGCGAGGAGTTCACCACTGGCGGCGGCAGCACCCCGGTGCGCACCATCGTGGACAGCGCGCGCACGCGCCAGCAGTCAGCCAACCTGAACGCCAAACTGTCCACCCTGCTGGGCAGCGCACCGGTTGGGCGGGCGGCGGCCGCGGCCGGCCCCGGCGGCTCGACACCGGGCGAACACAGCCTGGTGACGGGGGCGGAGCTGGAAGCGCAGCGGCGCACCGAAACCCGCACCACCTTGCAAAACGGCAGCCCGCTGCTGACCGACTTCGGAGACAACCTGCAGGCTTCCTCCACCCGGCTGGCGGTGTACGCCCAGGATGAGTGGGCGATCAACGCGAACTGGGCGGCGCACGCGGGCCTGCGCTGGGAGGGCATCGCCACGCGCGGCGACGCGGCCGATGGCTCAGCCCGCCCCGAGAACCGCAGCAGCGTGGCCACCCCGTTGCTGCACGCCGTGTGGAAGCCTGACCCCAGAGGCCGCGACCAGGTGCGTGTGAGCCTGACGCGCAGCTACAAGTCGCCCGACCTGGGCAACCTGATCGCGCGGCCGTCCATCAGCACGCGCTACCCCGCGGCTGGCGCCAACACGCCCACGGCGCCGGACCGTGCCGGCAACCCGGACCTGCGGCCCGAGGTGGCCTTGGGGCTGGACGTGGCGGTGGAGCGCTACCTGGAAGCCGGCGGCATCCTCAGCGCCAACCTCTTCAGCCGCCGCATCAGCGACCTCATGCGCAGCGTCACCACACTGGAAACCGTGTCGTGGAGCCCCGTGCAACGCTATGTGGCGCGCATGCAGAACATCGGCGATGCCCTCACGCAGGGCGTCGAGCTGGAAGCCAAGTTCCGACTGGACCAGGCCCTGCCGGGAGCCCCGCGTGTGGAGATGCGCAGCAACCTGAGCCTGTTCCGCTCCAAGGTGGATGGCGTGCCCGGGCCCGACAACCGCCTGGACAGCCAAGCCAAGGCCACCGCCAACATCGGGGCCGACTACCGCATCCGCGGCACGCCCCTCACGCTGGGCGGCAACGTCAACTGGGTGCCGGGCTACCGCACCCAACTCAGCGCTGAGCAGGTGACCACCACCCCGGGCAAGCGGGTGTGGGATGCCTTCGCGCTATGGACCTTCAACCCTGCCATGGGACTGCGGGTGCTGGGCAGCAACCTGTCCCCGCGCGACTACACGTCCAGCAACTCACTGGAGCTGGGCAACCTGCGCGAGGTGTCGGTCAACACCTCGCCGTCTTACACCAACTGGCAGGTGCGGCTGGAGTTGAAGCTGTAGCGCGCGGCCGCTCAGCTGGGTTTGGCCAGCCCGAGCTTCTCCACCAACGCCTTCTCGCGCCGGAAGGTGTCTTCGGCAAAGCGGGTGTACTGCGCCGGGTCCATGTGCATGAGCTGCTGGTCATACCTGGCCAGCACCTCCACGTGGCTGGGCATCTCCATGGCCTGCTTGAAAGCGTCGTGGATGCGCTTGACCAGGGCCGGATCCATCCCCTTGGGCCCACCCAGGCCGTAGGGCGAGGCTTGCACCAGCGGGATGCCGAGCTCCCTGAGGGTCGGAACGTCGGGGAACTTGGCCAGGCGCTTGTCGCCCCAGGTGTTGAGCACCCGCAGCCGGCCCGAGGCCACGTGCGGCGCAAAGCCGGTGGAATCTGCCGCCGCCATGATCTGCCCGCCCAGGATGGCCTGCATCATGTCGGCGCTGCCCTTGAACGGGATGTGGTTCAGCTCAATGCCCACGCGCTGGGCGATGTCCTCCATGGTCAGGTGCGGGCTCGTCAGCACGCCCGTGGAGCCGTAGCTGAGCTTGCCGGGGTTGGCCTTGGCCCAGGCCACGAAGTCGGCCCAGGTCTTGATGGGCGACTCGGTGGGCACCACCACGCCGAAGGCGTAGCCTGTGATGCCCAGGATGTAGGTGATGTCCTTGACCGGATCCCAGCTGATCTTGGTGGTGTAAGGCAGGCGGAACACCCCGAGCGGAATCTGCGCCAGGGTGTAGCCATCGGGCTTGGCCTGCTGCAAGGCCTGTGCAGGCAGCGTGCCGCCTGCGCCAGGCCGGTTCTCGATGACCACCTGCTGACCCAGCAGCTTGGAGGCGTTCTCGGCCAGAGCGCGCATGGTCAAGTCGGTGGGGCCGCCAGGCGGAAACGCGATCATCAGCTTGACCGGTTGGGCGGGCCAGGCGGGCTGGGCGCGCAGCGCCGGGGCCAGGCCGGCACAGGCGCCGGCGATCAGCAGGGTTCTTCGTTGCACAGTGGTTCTCCCAGCAGAGATAAGTGCCGCAGTATCGTGATTTCCGCGCGAATGGGCTTCAGGATTGGCCCGATGGCGGCAGGGCCTTGCCCGAGGCCCACAATGCGGCCGGTCCGGCGGTCGGTACCCGCCCCTTCAAGGAGAGTTGCATGAACCAGCGTCGCCCCTTTCTGGACCGTCTTGCCGCCCTGAGCGTATCCGCTGCGTGCGTGGCCGCCGGTGCGGGCTTTGCCACGAAGGCGCTGGCGCAAAGCCCCGCCACGTGGCCCACCAAGCCGGTGCGCATCGTGGTGCCCTTCGCCGCCGCGGGCACCACCGACATCCTGGCGCGGGCACTGGCGCCGGAACTGCAGCGGGTGTTCGGCCAACCCTTCGTCGTCGACAACAAGCCTGGCGCGGGTGGCAACCTGGGCTCGGCCGAGGTGGCCAAGGCGGCGCCCGACGGACACACGCTGCTGATGGGCACCGTGGGTACGCATGCGATCAATCCGTCGCTGTACCCCAAGATGCCTTACGACCACGTCAAGGACTTCATCCCGGTGACCGTGGTGGCCGGCGTGCCCAACGTCCTGGTGGTCAACCCGGCCAACGCCCAGAAGTACGGCATCAACTCGGTGCAGGACCTCGCGCGCGTGGCCCGCGCCAACCCGGGCCGGCTCAACGTGGCCAGTTCAGGCAACGGCACGTCCATCCACCTCTCGGCCGAACTCTTCAAGTCCATGACCGGCACCTTCATGGTGCACTTCCCCTACCGGGGGTCGGGCCCGGCGCTCTTGGACCTGATGGGTGGCAACATGGACCTGATGTTCGACAACCTGCCGTCTTCCATGCCCCACATCAAGTCGGGCAAGCTCAAGGCCCTGGCGGTGACGAGTGCGCAACGCTCCTCGGCGCTGCCGGACGTGCCCACGGTGGAGGAGGCGGGCGGCCCGGCGCTCAAGGGTTTCGAGGCCAGCTCCTGGTTCGGCCTGCTGGCTCCCGCAGGCACGCCCATGGACATCGTCAACCGCCTGCAACAGGAGACCGCCAAGGCCCTGGCCTCCCCAGCGCTGAAAGAGCGTCTGCAGGCTCAGGGCGCCATCCCCAGCGGCAACACGCCGGCAGAGTTCGCCCGGCTGATCGAGGCCGAGACCAAGAAGTGGGCGCAGGTGGTGAAGACCTCGGGCGCCAAGGTGGACTGACCGGGCCGAGGCCCGGGGCCCGGCGCACCGCAGCTCACTCCATCCACACCACCTGGCGGCCTGACGCCGTCCAGCCTTCGTAACGGGCCGCGAATTCCTTCTCGATGCGGTTGCGCTTGACCTTGAAGGTGGGCGTGATCAGGTCGTTGTCCACGGTCCAGGCCTGGGTGGTGACCACCAGGCAATCCAAGCGCTCGTGCGGATCGAGGCTGGCGTTCACGGCCACCAGGTGGGCCGTCAGCGAGGTCTCGAGCTCGCTGCGCCCTTGCGCTGCCGACGCGCGCGCGGCGGCTTCCGCATTGAGCATCAGCAGCGCCAGGGGCTGGCCGAGATTGGCGCCCGTGACGCAGCAGGCCTCCACCGCGGTGTGCATGACCAAGCGATCTTCGATGGGCGCAGGTGCCACGTACTTGCCCTTGCTGGTCTTGAACAGGTCCTTGACGCGGCCGGTGATGCGCAGGTTGCCCTGGGCATCCATCTCGCCTTGGTCGCCGGTGTGCAGCCAGCCGTCGGGCGTGAAGGTCTGGGCCGTGAGTTCCGGCTCGCGGTAGTAGCCCAGCATCAGACACGGTGCCTTCATCTGGATCTCGCCCGTGGCCGGGTCGACGCGGCTTTGCACGCCGTCATAGGGCAAACCCACCGTACCGGGCCGGGGTTGGCCGGGCAGCGTGGCGTGGCTGATGCCGCAGTTCTCGGTCATGCCGTAGACCTCCACCACCTCCAGGCCGAGCGTGGCGTACCAGCGCAGCAGGTCCGGCGGCATGGGTGCAGCCCCGCCGGCGGCGAACTGGCACTGGTCCAGGCCCAGGGCGGAGAGGATCTTCTTCTTCACGATGCCGC
>CAYSOD010000201.1:0-7133 GCA_964432385.1 uncultured Rubrivivax sp. | reverse complement strand
ACCTGCTGTTCACGATGATCGAGCGGCTGCCGCGGCGCCCGCCCGTGACCTACACCACCTTCCAGGCGCGCGACCTGGGCGGCGACACCGCCGAGCTGTTCAAGACCGCCGCCCGCCAGGCCTACGAGCGCTTTGCGCCCAAGGCCATGCTGGTGGGCTCGTCTTGCACCGCCGAGCTGATCCAGGACGACCCAGGCGGCCTGGCACAGGCCCTGCAGCTGCCCGTGCCGGTGGTGCCGCTGGAGCTGCCCGCCTACCAGCGCAAGGAGAACTGGGGCGCCGCCGAGACCTTCTACCAGGTGGTGCGCGCCATCGCTGGCACCACCCGCGTGGAGCGTGCGCCGCTGGAAGGGCGCCGCCCTCGCTGCAACCTGCTGGGGCCCACCGCCCTGGGCTTTCGCCACCGTGACGACATCATCGAGATCACCCGCTTGCTGCAGCAGCTGGGCGTGGACGTGAGCGTCACCGCGCCCCTGAACGCCAGCCCGGATGACATCGCCCGCCTGACCCAGGCCGACTTCAACGTGGTGCTCTACCCCGAGACCGCCGGCCAGGCGGCGCAGTGGCTGCAGCGCATCCACGGCCAGCCCTTCACCAAGACGATTCCCATCGGCGTGGGCGCCACGCGCGAGTTCATCGCCGAAGTGGCCGGTCTGGCCGGGGTGGACGCCACCAGCGTGCTGGCCGAGAACGCCTCGCGTGCGCCCTGGTATTCGAAGTCGGTGGACTCGACCTACCTCACCGACAAGCGCGTCTTTGTCTTCGGCGACGCGTCGCACGCCGTGGCCGCGGCTCGGGTGGCCGCGCGCGAGTTGGGCTTCAAGGTGGTGGGCCTGGGCACCTACAGCCGCGAGTTCGCCCGCGAGGTGCGTGAGGCCGCCAAGCTTTACGGCGTGGAGCCGCTGATCAGCGACGACTACCTGGAGGTGGAAGCGCGCATCGCCGAAGCCCAGCCCGAGCTGGTGCTGGGCACGCAAATGGAGCGCCACATCGCCAAGCGCCTGCGCCTGCCCTGCGCCGTCATCTCCGCACCGGTGCATGTGCAGGACTTCCCCGCGCGCTACGCGCCGCAGATGGGCTTCGAGGGCGCGAACGTGCTCTTCGACACCTGGGTGCACCCGCTGATGATGGGCCTGGAAGAGCACCTGCTGACGATGTTCCGCGAGGACTTCGAGTTCCACGAGGGGGCGGCAGCTTCGCACTTGTCACACGCTGGCGGACACGGCCCCGTGGTGTCGCCGGAGTCTGCGGGCGCGGAACCGGTCGCGTCGGTCACTGCGCTCCCAACAGAACCCGCCGCACCCGGGGGCTTGGGGCATCCAGGCACCTCGCCCACCGCCCTCGCCCAGGACGGCATGCCCGCGTTGCCTTCCGGCCCCCACAGCATTTCGATCGCCCCCGGCTCGCTGCAAGTGGTGCCCAAACCCATGTCGGGCTCTGTGGACCCGGCGGCCGGCCCCGCCGCCTGGAGCGCCGACGCACAGAAGGAGCTCCAGAAGATCCCCTTCTTCGTGCGCGGCAAGGCCCGCCGCAACACCGAGCGCTTCGCGGCCGAGCGCGGCGTGTCCACCATCACCGTCGAGACCCTGTATGACGCAAAGGCGCACTTCGGTCGTTGATTTCGGGCTGGGCTTCCTGCCCGGCGCGGCCAAGGCGGCGTCCAAGCCCGCGGGCACCGCCGCGACCGTCCCTTTGCGCCTGGTGATCGTCACCATGGACACCCACCTGGCCAGCTCGGTGACGCGGGCGCGCTACACGCTGGCACGCGAGATGCCCGGCCTGCATCTGAGCCTGCATGCGGCTTCCGAGTTCGCGGGTGACCCGCAAGCCACTCAGCGCTGCAGGGACGACATCGCTCAAGCGGACATCGTCATCGCCGGCATGCTCTTCATGGAAGATCACTTCCTGCCGATCCTGGGCGATCTGCAAGCCAGGCGCGACCATTGCGACGCCATGATTTGCATCGCCTCGGCCAGCGAGGTGGTCAAGCTCACCCGCGCCGGCGCCTTCGACATGGGCAAGCCGGCCAGCGGCCCGATGGCGCTGCTGAAGAAGCTGCGCGGCAAGAGCAGCAGTGGGGGTAGCAGCGAGGGCAAGCCCGCCACGGGCGGCGCCGCGCAGATGAAGATGCTGCGCCGCCTGCCGCAGATGCTGCGCTTCATCCCCGGCACGGCGCAGGACGTACGGGCCTACTTCCTGACCATGCAGTACTGGCTGGGCGGGTCTGACGAGAACGTGCTGAACATGGTGCGCTTCGTCATCGACCGGTATGCCGACGGCCCACGCCGCGCCCTGCGGGGCGCAACCAAGGTGGCAGCTCCCGTGGACTACCCGGAGGTGGGTGTGTACCACCCGCGCATGCCCGGCCGCCTGTCGGAAGACCGCGGCGCGCTGCCGCTGCCACCCGCCACGGCGGGCACGTCGGCACCGGCCACCCAGGGCACGGTGGGTCTGCTGCTGCTGCGCTCCTACCTGCTGGGCGGCAATGCCCGCCATTACGACGGCGTGATCACGGCGCTGGAAGCGCGCGGCCTGAAGGTGGTGCCCGCCTTCGCCGCCGGGCTGGACTCGCGCCCAGCCATCGAGCGCTTCTTCATGAAGGACGGCCAGGTCACGGTGGACGCCGTGGTCTCGCTGACCGGCTTCTCGCTCGTGGGCGGACCAGCCTACAACGACGCCAAGGCGGCCGAGGACATCCTGGCGCAGCTGGACGTGCCCTACCTGGCCGCCCATCCGGTGGAGTTCCAGACGCTGGACCAATGGGGCAGCTCCGAGCGCGGCCTGCTGCCGGTGGAGAGCACCATCATGGTGGCCATTCCCGAGCTGGACGGCGCCACCAGCCCCACGGTCTTTGGCGGCCGCCCCGGCGGCCCGGGCGTCACCTGCACTGGG
The DNA here is from genome assembly GCA_964432385.1 of uncultured Rubrivivax sp. Taxonomy (GTDB): domain Bacteria; phylum Pseudomonadota; class Gammaproteobacteria; order Burkholderiales; family Burkholderiaceae_C; genus Rubrivivax. Next base: position 4,241 of record CAYSOD010000201.1, on the reverse strand, counting down.
TGCGACCACCGCTGTACCTTCAGCGGCGAGGACCAATCGAAGGACGGCGGCGCGCTTGAGCGCAACGTGCAGCAAGACATGGCCACCTGCCCGGAGCGGGCCCAGATGCTGGCCGCCCGCGTGGACCGCCTGGTGGCCCTGCGTCGCAGCCAGCGTGCGCAGCGCAAGGTGGCGCTGGTGATCTTCAACTTCCCGCCCAACGCCGGCAACATCGGCACGGCCGCCCACCTGTCGGTGTTCGAGTCGTTATTCCATACCCTCACGGCCATGAAGGCCCAGGGCTACACGGTAGACCTGCCAGACAGCGTGGACGCGCTGCGCGAGGCGGTGCTGCAGGGCAACGCCTCGCAGCACGGCGCCGACGCCCATGTGCACACGGTCATTCCGGTGGCCGACCATGTGCGGCGTGAACGCTGGCTCAAGGAGATTGAGGGCCAATGGGGCCCCGCACCGGGCCGACAGCTGAGCAACGGGCGCGGCATCCTCGTGCTGGGGCGGCAGTTTGGCCACGTGCTGGTGGCGGTGCAACCCTCCTTTGGCTACGAGGGCGACCCGATGCGCCTGCTCTTTGAGAAGGGCCTGACGCCGACACACGCCTTCTCCGCCTTCTACCGCTATCTGCGCGAAGACTTCGCCGCCCACGCCGTGCTGCACTTTGGCACCCACGGGGCGCTGGAGTTCATGCCGGGCAAACAAAGCGGCATGTCAGGCAGCTGCTGGCCCGACCGGATGATCGGCGACCTGCCCAACATCTACCTGTACGCCTCGAATAACCCGTCCGAGGGCGCGATCGCCAAGCGCCGAACGGGGGCCACGCTGGTGAGCTACCTGACCCCACCCGTGGCTCAGGCCGGCCTGTACCGTGGACTGCAGGATCTCAAAGCTTCGCTGGACCGCTTCCGCGGCTTGGCGCCGGGCGCGGGTGAGCGGGCGGAGCTGGCCGCGCTGCTTCAGACGCAGGCGGCCGCGCTGGACCTGGTCGCCGCCGAACCTCTGTGGGATGCCTCGGCGCGGGGCGATGCCGACCAGCAGGTGGCACGCCTGGCGCAGCAGGTGCTGGAACTGGAGTACACGCTCATTCCCTATGGCCTGCATGTGACCGGACGCGCACCGTCCGCCGCCGAGCGCGTGGACCTGCTCATGGCCATGGCCGAGTCTGTGCACACGGGCGGTGCCGGTGTGCCACCGCGAGAGGCCGTGCAAGCGCTGGTGGCAGGCGCCACGCCAGAGAAGGCGCTGGCCGCCGCGGGGCAGCCACGCGACGAGCAGTCGTTGGCAGTGATGCGGGAGTTGGCGCAGGCCGAGCGCCACCTGGCGCAAGACACCGAAGTGGCCGGCCTGTTGCGTGCGCTGGACGGCCGCTACACCCGCCCGGCCCCCGGAGGCGACATCCTGCGCACACCGGCCGTGCTGCCCACCGGCCGCAACCTCCACGGCTTCGACCCCTTCCGCATCCCCAGCACGTTTGCGCTGCAGGACGGCGCCCAACAGGCGCAGCGTCTGCTGGACCGCCACATCGCCGACGGCCACCCGCTGCCCGAGTCCATCGCCTTGGTGCTGTGGGGCAGCGACAACCTGAAGAACGAGGGCGCGCCCATCGGTCAGGCCCTGGCCCTGATGGGCGCCCTGCCGCGGTTTGACAGTTACGGCCGCGTGGCCGGTGCCACGCTGATCCCGCTGGAACAACTTGGGCGCCCGCGCATCGACGTGGTGGTGACGCTGTCGGGCATCTTCCGCGACCTGATGCCGCTGCAGATCCGGGTGCTGGCCGAGGCCGCCTGGCTGGGTGCCTCGGCGGACGAGCCCCTGGACCAGAACTTCGTGCGCAAGCACGCGCTGGCCTACCAGCAGGAGCACGGTTGCACGCTGGAGGTGGCCTCGCTGCGCGTGTACGGCAATGCGGAAGGTGCCTACGGCTCCAACGTCAACAACCTGATCGAGAGCGGCAACTGGTCCGACGAAGACGAACTCGCCGAGACCTACTCGCGCCGCAAGGGCTTCGCCTACGGCCGCAGCGGCCGGCCGGTGCAGCACAGCGCGTTGCTGCAAAGCGTGCTGGCCGATGTGCAGCTGGCTTACCAGAACCTGGACTCCGTGGAACTCGGCGTCACCACCGTCGACAACTACTTCGACACCCTGGGCGGTATCACCCAGGCCGTGAAGCGCGCCAAGAACGGTGGCCAGGGCGGCAAGCCTCCGCCCGTGTACATCGGTGACCAGACGCGTGGCGAGGGCACCGTGCGCTCGCTGCGCGAGCAGGTGGCACTGGAGACCCGCACCCGCATGCTCAACCCCAAGTGGTACGAAGGCATGCTGGAGCACGGCTACGAGGGCGTGCGCCAGATCGAGGTGCACATCACCAACACCATGGGCTGGTCGGCCACCACGGGGCAGGTGCAGCCCTGGGTCTACCAGCAGCTGACCGAGACCTTCATGCTGGACGCCGCCATGCGCGAGCGCTTGGCCAGCCTGAACCCCACCGCCTCAGCCCGGGTGGCCAACCGCCTGATCGAGGCCTACGAACGCCAGTACTGGCAGCCTGACGAGCGCACGCTCGAGGCGCTGCGCCAGGCCGGTGAAGAGCTGGAGGACCGCCTGGAGGGCGTTACCCCCGGCCCCGCAACGCGCGCCACTGAAAGGGCAGCCGCATGACCATGACCGCCACCGTCCCCGTGACACAGATCGGCCGGGGGGGCCGACCTCCCCCAGGCTCACGCCCTGACGGCGAGGGCAGCGTGCAAGTGCAGCTCGACCCGAGCCTCAAGATCGGCACGGCCAAGGTCTTCGCCGTCTACGGCAAGGGCGGCATCGGCAAGAGCACCACCTCGTCCAACCTGAGTGCGGCCTTCTCCAAGCTCGGCAAGCGGGTGCTGCAGATCGGTTGCGACCCCAAGCATGACAGCACCTTCACGCTGACCAAGAAGATGCTGCCCACCGTCATCGACGTGCTGGAGACGGTGGACTTCCACGCCGAGGAGCTGCGCCCGGAAGACTTCGTCTTCGAAGGCTACAACGGGGTGATGTGCGTTGAAGCGGGCGGCCCGCCCGCAGGCACGGGCTGCGGCGGCTACGTGGTCGGCCAGACGGTCAAGCTGCTCAAGGAGCACCACCTGCTGGAAGACACCGACGTGGTGATCTTCGACGTGCTGGGCGACGTGGTGTGCGGCGGCTTTGCCGCCCCGCTGCAGCACGCCGACCGGGCGCTCATCGTCACGGCCAACGACTTCGATTCGATCTTCGCGATGAACCGCATCGTCCAGGCCATCGGTGCGAAGTCCAAGAACTACAACGTGCGGCTGGGCGGCGTGATCGCCAACCGCAGCGCGGCCACCGACCAGATCGACAAGTTCAACGACCGCATAGGTCTGCAGACCATGGCGCGCTTCCCGGACCTGGACGTCATCCGCCGCAGCCGGCTGAAGAAGTCCACGCTGTTCGAGATGGAAAGCTCGCCCGAACTGGAGGCGGTGCAGCAGGAGTACCTGCGCCTGGCGGCCAAGCTCTGGGCCGGCGTGGAGCCGCTGAGCGCCACGCCCCTGAAGGACCGCGACATCTTCGACCTGCTGGGCTTCGACTGACCATGGACATGCGACAGGCCCAGTACCAGCAGCGGCGCGGGCAGATCGAAGACTACTTCGATCGCACCGCCGTCAAGGCCTGGGAGCAACTGACCTCCAACGCGCCCGTGGGACGCATTCGCGCCACCGTGCGCGCCGGGCGCGACCGCATGCGCGCCACGCTGCTGGATTGGCTACCGGCTGATCTGCACGGCGCCCGCCTGATGGATGCCGGTTGCGGCACCGGCGCACTCGCCGTGGAAGCGGCGCGGCGCGGTGCCGAAGTGGTGGCCATCGATCTCTCGCCCCAGCTGGTGGACGTGGCGCGCCAACGCATCGCCGCGCTGCCCGACGGCGCGGCCCTGCTGCAACGCATCGACCTGCGCAGCGGCGACATGCTGGACCCGGCACTCGGCAGCTTCGACCACGTGGTGGCGATGGACTCGCTGATCCATTACTCCATGTTCGACGCAGTGCGTCTGCTGGAAGCGTGGTCGTACCGCACACGCGCCTCCATCGCCTTCACCTTTGCGCCGCGCAACCCGCTGCTGGTGGCCATGCGTTCGGTGGGCCGGCTGTTCCCCAGCAGCAACCGGGCGCCCTGGATCGAGCCCATGTCGGAGGTGGAGTTGCGCGCGATGGTGCGGCGCGCGAGCGGCCTCGCCGGCTGGCACAGCGGGCGTA
>CAYSOD010000200.1:0-7162 GCA_964432385.1 uncultured Rubrivivax sp. | reverse complement strand
CCTTGGTGGCCTGGCGCTGGCTGTCGTTGAAGTAGGCCGGCACGGTGATGACCGCCTCGGTCACTTCCTCGCCGAGGTAGTCCTCGGCCGTCTTCTTCATCTTGCGCAGCACTTCGGCGCTGACCTGCGGGGGCGCCAGCTTCTTGCCGCGCACTTCCACCCAGGCGTCGCCGTTGTCGGCAGCGGCGATGGTGTAGGGCATCAGGTCGATGTCCTTCTGCACTTCCTTCTCGCCGAACTTGCGGCCGATCAGGCGCTTGACGGCGTAGAGCGTGTTCTTCGGGTTGGTGACGGCCTGGCGCTTGGCCGAGGCGCCGACGAGGATCTCGCCGTCTTCCTGGTACGCGATGATGGATGGCGTGGTGCGTGCGCCCTCGCTGTTCTCGATGACCTTGGTGGAGTTGCCCTCCATGATGGCCACGCACGAGTTGGTGGTGCCGAGGTCGTTGCCCATGGTGTTTGGTACTCCTGTTCAGGATGGGTATGTATCGAGAGTTGCGGCTGACTTGCCAGGTTTCAAGTCCGCGTGGAAGGCGTAGCGGCCGCTCAAATGTCGTTTTCGATGTTTTGGGGAAACGGCGACGGCCTCACTTCGGTGCCGCCACCGTCACCAGGGCAGGGCGCAATACGCGCTCGGCGATCAGGTAACCCTTTTGCAGCACGGACACCACCGTGTTCGGGTCTTGTTCTGCGGGCACGACGCTGATGGCCTGATGCTGGTGGGGGTCGAAACGCGTGCCCGCCGCCGGCTCAATGGGCAGCACCTTGTTGCGCTCCAGGGCCTGAGCCAACTGGCGCAGGGTGGCCCGCACGCCTTCGAGCAGCTGTTCATTGCTTGCATTGGGCAGCGCCAGGGCGGCTTCCAGACTGTCGCGCACCGGCAGCAGGCTCTCGGCGAACCCTTCGACCGCAAACTTGCGCGCTTTGCTGGCCTCTTCTTCCGCACGCCGACGGATGTTCTCCGCCTCGGCCTTGGCCCGCAGATAGGCGTCGGACATGCTGGCCAGGCGCGCCTCCAGCTCGGCCTGACTCTGCTCCTGTGGCGGTGCGTCGGGGTGGCCTTCCTGGTGGGCAGCACTGGCGGCGTCGGCCTGCGCAGTGCCGCCTGATTCTTGGTGCGAAAAGTCTGAAGTGGACATGAAGCGAGCGTCGTGTGACCTGTGATTCAGGGTGTGTGGGGTCTTGGCGGCGGATTTCAAGACCTGCGGTCGTCACGGCTCAGCCTTCCGGTTCCAGCGAGGCGCTCCACCTTTGCCACTCCACCAGCGTTCTGCGGTCGCGCTTGGTGGGGCGCCCCTGCTCCTGGCCCAGGGCCGGCTCCACCCCGAAGTGCCGGGCCTGGGCAGCCTGCTGGCGCGCCTCGATGCTTTGCGCCGTCTCTTCGTACAGCAGCTGGGCCACGGGGGCGGGGCCCCTGAGGCTGCTCAGCGCTCTGACCTGCACGGTCCGGTCGGCAGGCGTTTGTCGAATCTTGATGAGGTCGCCAGGACGAACGCTGCGCGAGGCCTTGGCCACCGCGCCGTTGACTTGCACCTTGCCGGCCCCGATGGCCTGGGTAGCCAGCGATCGGGTCTTGTAGAACCTGGCGGCCCAGAGCCACTTGTCCAGGCGAACCTCTTCGGAGGCAGCCGGTGCCTCGTGATGTCGGTCAGCCAACGCGGCGAAGCCTTCTGACCAAGGGCGGCACGGTCACGAGCAAAGCGGCCACAGCCAGCAGGCTGGCCGACAGCGGACGCGTCAGGAAGGTGGACCACTCTCCCTGGCTGATGGTCAGGGCCTGCCGCATCGACTGCTCTGCCATGGGCGCCAGAATCAGCCCGACGATCAAGGGTGCCACAGGAAAATCCAGCCGCTTCATGAAGAAGCCCAGAATCCCGAACACGAACAGCAGTCCCACGTTGAAGACCGAATTGCCGGCTCCGTACACCCCGGCGACCGACACGATGATGATGCCCGAGTACAGCCATGGCGGCGGTATCTTGAGCAGCTTGACCCAGAGCCCCACGAGCGGAAGGTTGAGAACCAGCAGGATGAGGTTGCCGATGTACAGGCTTGCAATCAGCGTCCACACCAGGCTGCCCTGCTGCGAGAAGAGTTGGGGCCCTGTCTGTATGCCGTAGCCTTGAAAGGCCGAGAGCATGATCGCCGCAGTGGCCGATGTCGGGATGCCCAAGGTCAGCAGGGGCATCAGCACGCCGGCCGCTGCCGCGTTGTTGGCGGCCTCAGGGCCGGCCACACCCTCGATGGCGCCCTTGCCGAACTGCTCGGGATGTCGGGTGAGCTTGCGCTCGGTGTAGTAGGACAGCAGCGTCGGCAGTTCCGCGCCGCCCGCTGGCAAGGCCCCGATGGGAAAGCCGAACAGAGAACCTCGGATCCACGGCTTCCAAGACCGCTTGAAATCCTCCCGACTGAGCCACAGCCGGCCTGTCACCTTCAGCACTTCGCCACTTTTGCTCTCGCGACCCTGCCAGGCGAGATAAAGCGCTTCCCCGACCGCAAAGAGGCCCACCGCCGCCACGGTGACCTCAATGCCGTCCAGCAGCTCAGGGCGGCCGAAGGTGAAGCGCGGCTGCCCGGTCTGCAGATCCACGCCAACCAACCCGCACAGCAGGCCCAATGACAGGCTGAGCAGGCCGCGCAGCACCGAGCTGCCGAGCACGGCCGAGACGGCAACCAGCGCCAACATCATGAGGCTGAAGTACTCCGCGGGGCCGAAGGCCAGAGCCGCCTCGACCACCCAGGGCGCAATGAAGGTCAGCGCGACGGTGCCTATGGTGCCGGCCACGAAGCTGCCAATGGCCGCCGTCGCCAGCGCCGGCCCCGCACGACCGGCGCGGGCCATCCTGTTGCCCTCCAGTGCGGTGACCACGGCCGACGATTCGCCGGGCGTGTTCAGCAATATCGAAGTGGTCGAACCCCCGTAGGCGGCCCCGTAGTAGATGCCCGCAAACATCACGAACATGCTCGTGGCCGGCACGTGGTACGTCAGTGGCAGAAGCAGGGCGATGGTGAGCGCCGGTCCGATGCCCGGCAGCACGCCCACCAGCGTGCCAACGAAGCAACCGATGAACCCCCACATCAGGGTGACGGGTTGAAGGGCGTTGCTGAAGCCCGCGATCAGCGACTGCAGTGCGTCCAAGGTCTTGGCTCCGCTGAGACCTAGAAGCCCAGGGGCAGGGCGGGCCCAAGACCCACCCCCAACAACTGCGCGAACACCAGCCAGAAGGTCAGCGCCACACACCCGCAGACCAGCGCCGAACGCCAGCCCAAGGGGGCATCAAAGGCACGCGCCACCCCCATGCCGCAGAGCGTGGCCGGGAGCACGAAACCCAGCCAGGACACGCCGGCCATGAACACGACGCCACCGCCAATCAGGCTTGCAACCCTGACCCCCGCGCCCGCTTCCGGCCCGGTCTCCAGAGGCTGCCGGCCGCGCCACGCCGAGACACCGTACGCCAACGCCGCTGCACCGAGGCCCATCACGGCCAGCGCAGGAACCAGGGCCGGGCCGACGGCCATGCGTATGGCCGACTCCGGGATGCGAAACACCTGCCAAGCGGCCACGCCCACCAGCAGCATCAGCGCTGCGCAGACGGCAAGCAGCGTCCGCGACGCGGACTGATCAGGCAAGGCCGAGGTCCTTCATCACCTCTTCGGTCAGCTTGATGCTCGCGGCGATCTCCCGCTCGAAGCCCGGGCCCGAGAGGAACACGTCCGTCCACTTGCGGGTTTCGAGTTCCTGCTTCCAGGCGGCGGAGTCGTGAACCTTGGCCATGAACTCGACCAGCGCGTCGCGCTGCGCGGGCGTGATGCCCGGCGCCCCAAAGACTCCCCGCCAGTTCGACAGCGTGACGTTCATGCCCAGTTCGCCGAGGGTCGGGACATTGACACCGGGAATCCGCTTGGCGCCCGAGACCGCCAGGGGGATCATCTTGCCGGCCTTGATCTGCTCTTCGAACTCCGAATAGCCGGAGATCCCGGCCACCACCTGGTTGCCGAGGATGGCGGCATTGGCGGGACCACCGCCTGCAAAAGCCACGTAGGCCGCATCGCGCGGGTTTCCGCCCAGGTTCTTGACGATCAGGCCGAGAATCTGGTGATCGGTCCCGCCAGCGCTGCCGCCGGCCACTGATACTGCCTTCGGGTTCGCCTTGATCGCCGCGGCCAGTTCGGGCCAGGTCTTGAACTTGCCCGCCGCGGGCACGACAACAACCCCTGCCTCCTCGGTCAGGCGGGCCACAGGGGTGACATCACGCATCGTGACGGGGCTCTTGTTGGCGATGGCGGCGCCCACCATCACCGATCCCCCCACCATCAGGGTGTTGCCTTGGCCCTTGCGCTGGTTCACGAAGCGCGGCAAGCCCACCATGCCGCCGGCTCCTCCGACGTTCTCGAACTGCATGGAGCCCACGAGGCCCGCAGCCTTGGCCGCTCTTTCGATCGCACGCGCCGTGCCGTCCCAACCGCCACCCGGCGCGGCGGGCACGAACATGTTGAGCGCTTCGAAAAGAGGTTTGGCCTGAGCCCAGGCGGGCAGCACCGAAGCTGCGGCGCCGCCAGCTCCCAAGGACAGTAGATCGCGTCTGGAAAGGGTCATGGGCATCTCCTTGAGGTGATTCGGCCCCCCGCTTCAGGCGGCCACTGCTTTGCATTGTCGGCCACCTCTGCGAGAACCCTGGATATCCCCCGCGATCAAGGGCCTAGTGAAAACCCGAAAGAAAACCCCCAAGCACCTGCAGGGGACGTGTGGAGTAGCTCAGTCCTTGGCGCCCATGTTCAGAGCCAGACGGCGCTGGAGGTCCGCCTGGCCGGGAGGCACTTGGGCCGACGACGTCGGCCAGCCCTGCAGGTGGCGCAGCGCCAGGCCGGCCATCGCGTCAACCGCCAAGGGGTCATCGTTCAGGCAGGGGATGTAGCGGAAGGACTGCCCACCTGCTTCCATGAAGGCGTCGCGCGCTTCCTGGGCGATTTCTTCCAGCGTTTCCAGGCAGTCGACCGAAAAGCCCGGGCAAATCACATCGACGGAGCGGGTGCCGGCGGCGGCGAGGTCCTTGAGCGTGGGTTCGGTGTAGGGGCGACGCCACTGCGCCTTGCCGAAACGGCTCTGGAAGGTCACCTGCCAGGCCTCTCGCGGCAAGTCCAGCGCTTGCGCGAGAAGGCGGGCCGACTTGTGGCACTCGCAGTGGTAAGGGTCACCCAGATGCAGCGACCGCTCGGGCAGGCCGTGAAAACTCATCACGAGCTTGTCGGCACGGCCATGGGTCTGCCAGTGGCGGCGCACGCTATCGGCCAGGGCCTGGATGAGAGCAGGATCATCGCCATAACGGTTGATGAAGCGAAACTCCGGCAACTGGCGCGCCTGGGCAGCCCAGGTCGCCACGCTGTCCCAGACGCTGGCGGTGGTGGCGGCCGCGTACTGCGGATACAGGGGCAGCACCAGCACACGGGTGACACCCTGAGCACGCAAGTCATCCAGCGCGCTTGCCATGGAGGGGTTGCCGTAGCGCATGGCCATCTTCACGATGACCTCATGACCCGCGGCCTGGAAAGCTTCCTGCAGCTTGGTGGCCAGGGCTCGCGTGCCTGACACCAGGGGGGAGCCTTGGGGGGTCCACACGGTCGCGTACTTGGCGGCGGACTTGGCCGGCCGCGTGTTCAGGATGATGCCGTGCAGCACCAGCCACCAGACCGCTCTGGGGATCTCCACCACCCGAGGGTCGCTCAGAAACTCCGCGAGATAGCGCCTTGTGGCCGCCGCCGTCGGCTCGTCAGGGCTGCCCAGGTTCACGAGCAACAGAGCCGTGCGGGGCAGGCTGCCGTGAGCGTACGCAGGCTCGGTTCTGAAGGACATGAATTCGAGGCGAAGGGCTGTTCAGCGGCGGATTATCGGGGGCCGCTAGGGCTGGCCATCACGGGGAACACAACCTTCAATGGTGATTTGTCTGGGCAGGTCACAGGCCTGGTTCGGTCATCGCGAAGCGCAGCAACTCGAAATCGACGGTGGCACTGCGCTGCAACTCAGGCACCCGACCCAACCCGATCTGTCCGCGGCCATGAAGGATGCAGGACGACCGGCGCAGGCTGACCAGCTCCCCGTCGCTGAAGCGCACATGGGTGCCGTTGTAGCTCAGGTCGGTGAGGTGAATGCATGAACCGCGCCACTCCAGCTTCGCATGCAAGCGGGAGACGCAGGCCTCGTCCACCCTGAACTGTGCCTGGGGGCTGCGGCCCAGCAAGGCCGGCAGTCCCTGCAGGCCCAGGACGATGTCGCGGGCGGGGCTCCAGAGCCGGATGCCATCGGGCTCTTGCGAGGCTTCGCCCGTTTCGTACCAGGTGGTGGGGCCGTCGCGCAGATTGCGGGCGGCACAGGCATAGACAGCCACAGGCTGGTCGCGCCCGCGAAGGGTGATGGCGTCCAGGCTGCGAAAGCCGCGACGGGTTGGCTCGTCCAGATGCTCCCGAACCTTTTCGGTGACGAGGATCTCCTGGTCTCCGGAGTGATCAAGGAGTCGCGCAGCCACGTTGACCGCGTCGCCATAGCAGTCCTGCCCCAACTCGATGACTTCGCCATGTTCCAGGGCGACGTGCAGGCGTATGCCGGGCCCGCGGGGCACGGTCTGTCCGCCCCTGAAGGTGTTGTCCAGGCCTTTGGCCAGCAACTCCTGCATGCGCATGGCGGCCCGAACGGCCTCTTGCGCGGAGTCAAACAGCGCCATCAAGCCGTCGCCCAGCGTCTTGACCACCCGACCCTGTTCACCCACGCCAGCCCGGGCCAGCGACTGAACAGCCTGGGTCACGAGGGCTGCCGCCGCCGTGTTGCCCAGGTGCTCGTACAAGGACGTGCTGCCCCGCAGGTCGGCAAACAGCACCGTACGCTGCGCGCGCACCCAGGCCGGGCTGTTCACTGCGTTACCCCGTCGTGCCGGGCTGGCATGGCTCAGAGGTTGTCCAGGTAGGTGCGCAGTTTGTCTGAGCGGCTGGGGTGCTTGAGCTTGCGAATGGCTTTGGCCTCGATCTGGCGGATGCGCTCGCGGGTGACATCGAACTGCTTGCCGACCTCCTCCAGCGTGTGGTCAGTGCTCATCTCGATGCCAAAGCGCATGCGCAGGACCTTGGCCTCGCGCGGGGTCAGGCTGTCCAGGATGTCCTTGACCACGTCGCG
>CAYSOD010000199.1:0-7179 GCA_964432385.1 uncultured Rubrivivax sp. | reverse complement strand
AGCTTGCCGTCCGGGCCGAAGGCCACGTACTTCCAGTTGTGGTGCTGCTCGGGCGGCAGGTTGAACGCCTTGGTCATGTCCACCGGCGCCACGTTGGGGTTGGTGGCGATGTCGTCGAAGCGCAGCACCTTGTCGATGGCGAACACGTAGAGCGTGTTGCCGCGCACGGCCACCCCAGCGGGCTGGGTCAGCTTGTCGATGACGGTGCGCACGGTGCGCTGACCGCCAGCGTCGGTGATCTCGTACACCCGGCCGATGCCGCGCGTGCCCACATAGATCTTGCCGTTGTCGGCGCGCGCCATGGCACGTCCGCCTGGCAGGCCGTGCGCCCACAACTCCAGCTTGAAGCCTTGGGGCACCTTCAGACGGTTCAGCGGAATCTGATCCGGCGGCGTGACCGTCAGGCGGCCTGCCAGCGGAGCCAAGGTGCTGCCCGCTTGGTCGGGTGTGCGGCCTTGCTGCCAGGCTTGCTGTACAGGAGCGCTGACGACGGGCGAAATGGTCGGCGGAGCCGGCGGCTGCGACGCGCAGCCTGCGAACAGCGCGGCGGCAGTGACCAGTGAGAACAGCGCGGTGCGACCGCGGGCGGTGGTGAGTGCTGAAGGAACCAAGGCGGCCTCCTGTTATGTGATCAAGCGATCAATGTTGTCATGGCGGGCCAGACCGCTTGGACCCGCGCACCACAACCCCTGCTGCGAACCTGGGTTTTGGATCGGGTTTTCCCTCGGTTCAAGACCTTCGGCAGGGGTTTGCCCGGTTGTCCATGCCCTGTTGAGGCGCAGCAGGGCCGCCAGGCTCAAGACAAACCCTGACTGCATGACGCGGTCGGCAGATTAGATTTCGAGACCAGGGGTCGCGGGCCAAGGGCGATTGCACCTTCCGCCCCAGGCCCCCTTGAGCAGGAGCCTTGCATGCGCGTGTTCGCCGCCTCGATCGGAACCGAAACCAACACCTTCGCGCCCATCCCCACGGCGCTGAGCAGCTTTCACGAGTCGTTTTACGCCGCACCGGGCGAGCACCCCGACGACCCCAAGCTGTGCAGTGCGCCGCTGTGGGTGGCCAGGCGCCGCGCGCGCGAAGAGGGGTGGACGCTGATCGAAGGCACCTGCACCTTCGCCGAGCCCGCCGGCCTGGTGTCGCGCTCGGCCTGGGAGAGCCTGCGTGATGAGGTGCTCGGGCAGTTGCGCGCGGCGCTGCCAGTGGACGGCGTGCTCCTGGGCTTGCACGGCGCCATGGTGGCCGACGGCTGTGACGACTGTGAAGGCGAACTCATCGAGCGTGTGCGCGAGATGGTCGGCCCTGCCGTACCCATTGGGGTGGAGCTCGACCCGCACTGCCACATGACCGAGCGGCGTGTGCGCCACGCCAGCCTCATCATCTGCTTCAAGGAGTTTCCCCACACCGACTTTGTCGAACGTGGCGAAGAGGTGGTGGACCTCACGCTGCGGGCCATTCGCGGCGAGATTCGGCCGGTGATGTCGCTGGCCGATTGCCGCATGATCGGCAGCTTTCCCACGACGCTGCAGCCCATGCGCGGCTTTGTGGACCGCCTGCACAAGCTGGAGGGCCGCAACGGTGTGCTGTCGGTGTCGGTGGCCCACTGCTTTCCCTATGCCGACGTGCCGGAGGTGGGCTCGCGCATCCTTGTCGTCACCGACAACCGGCGTGAAGAGGGCGACGCGCTGGCCATGACCCTTGCGCAGGAGTTCTTAGGCATGCGCGGCCGCACCACGCCGCCCTACCTGGACCCGGATGGCATCATCGACGCCGCGGCGGCGCTGCCGGGCACCGTGGTGGTGGCCGACCCTGCGGACAACCCGGGCGGCGGCGCACCGGGGGATTCCACCCACCTGCTGCGCAGACTCATCGAGCGTGGCGTGCGCGACGTCGCCCTGGGGCCGATGTGGGACCCGATGGCCGTGCGCCTGTGCTTCATGGCCGGGGAGGGCGGGCGCTTGCGCCTGCGATTCGGCGGCAAGACGGCGCCGAGCTCGGGCCAACCCATCGATGCGGCGGTGACGGTCAAGGCGTTGCGGCGCGAAGGTCACCAGACTTTCGTCAAGGCCCAGGTCCCCTTGGGTGACTGCGCGACCATCGAATTCGACGGTATCGAGGTGGTCCTCATCACACGGCGCACGCAAGCCTTTGGGACCGACCTGTTCACCGGCCAGGGTGTGAACCTGGCGGACAAGCGTATGGTGGTGGTGAAGTCCACCAATCACTTCCACGCTGCGTTCGCCCCCATCGCCTCCAAGGTGCTGTACTGCGACGCCACCGGGCCCATCCCGCGAGACCACCGCCAGGTGCCCTACACCCGCGTGCAGCGGCCCATCTGGCCCCTGGACGAGGCTGTGCAGCCGCGTTTGCTCAGGCCTTGAGCGCAGATGGACCTCGGCTTGACAGCCGCTTTGCCTCTGTTCATCCATGCTGGGCCCCCAACGGTCCGGCCTCCCACCCACCTTCACTGCAGCCACCCCCTAAAGGAGAACTTGTGACCACCCCCTACGACCGCCTCAAGCAACTGGGCCTGGAGCTGCCCACCCCCGCCACACCGGTGGCCAACTACGTGCCCTATGTGCTGGCCAACGGTTTCCTGTACCTGTCGGGCCAGGGCCCGCGGCGGCCCGACGGCAGCATGTCCGCAGGCAAGGTGGGGCACACGATCAGCACCGAGCAGGCCTACCTGGAGGCGCAGCTCACCGGGCTGAATTTACTGGCGGTGGCGCACCTGGCGCTGGGCGATCTCGGGCGCATCCGGCGCGCGGTCAAGGTGCTGGGCATGGTCAACGCTGTGCCCGAGTACACCGACCACCCCAAGGTCATCAACGGTTGCTCGGACCTGTTCGTCAACGTGCTGGGTGAGGCCGGTCGTCATGCCCGTTCCGCCGTGGGCATGGGCTCGCTGCCCGGGATGATCCCGGTGGAGATTGAGGCCATCTTCCAGGTGGACGGCTGAAGCGGGGCCTGCGCCGATGCGCCCTCAATGGAGGGCGTCAGCCTCGGGAGAACCCGGTTGACGCCCTGGTGGTGCGGTACTCCAATCAAGTGACGGATCGGGAAGGCCTTGAAGCAAAGCCGCTGATACCAGCCCGCCCCGGATTCATCAAGACCCAAGAGGAGACAAGTCCATGTTGCAACGCAGGCGCACCCTTCTGCAAGCCGGCCTGGCCTCGGCCGCGGTTGTCGGCACCGGCCTTCCGAAGTTCGTTGGCGCCCAGTCCGGCCAGCGCGTGGCGAGGCTGGTGCCGCACGGTGACCTGCGGGTGCTGGACCCGATCTGGACCACGGCCAACATGTCGGCCTACCACGGGGCGATGATCTACGACACCCTGTTCGGCATCGATGCGAACTTCAACCCGCAGCCGCAGATGGTAGGGCGCTGGGAGGTGTCGAGCGACCGCAAGACCTACACCTTCGAGCTGCGCCAGGGCCTGAAGTGGCACGACGGCACGGCTGTCACCTCGCGCGACTGCGTGGCCTCCATCCGACGCTGGCAGGCCAAGGACGGCGGCGGCCAGCACCTGTTCCAGCGGGTGGTGGACCTGCCCGTGGTCAATGACCGCACCTTCCGCATCGTGCTCAAGGAGCCCTACGGCCTGCTGCTGGACCTGCTGGCCAAGACAGCCACGCCCGTGTGTTTCATGATGAAGGCGGAGATTGCCGCCACGGACCCGAACACCCAGATCAAGCAGCACATCGGCTCAGGGCCTTTCAGGTTCATCGAGGCCGATTACCGGCCCGGCAGCCGCGTGGTCTACGAGCGCAACCCCGACTACGTGCCGCGCAGCGAGCCGGCTTCGGGCATCGCCGGGGGCAAGCGCGTCAACCTGGACCGCGTGATCTGGGACATCATGCCCGACGCGCAGACAGCGGCCAACGCGCTGCTGGCTGGCGAGATTGACCTGTTCGAGACGCCGCCGATCGAGCTGCTGCCGATGCTCAATCAGCCCAACATCAAGGTCGACGTCTTCAACAAACTCGGCAACGTGGGCTACGTGCGCCTGAACCACCTGCACGCACCCTTCAACAACGTGCTCGCGCGGCGTGCAGCGCAGCTGGCCATCAACCAGGAGGACATCCAGCGCGCGGCCATCGGCAACGCACAGTACTACCGCACCTGCGGCTCGCACTTCACCTGCGGCTCAAGCATGGGGGTGGAAGACGGCGCAGAGGCCCTGATGCTGCGCTCACCCATGCCGGAGCGCCAAGCCAAGGCGCGTGAGTTGCTCAAGCAGGCAGGCTACGACGGCAAGCCCATCACGCTGCTGCACGCCACCGACATCCACATCATGAACCAGACGATGCTCGTCGTGGCGCAGAACCTGCGGCAGGTCGGCTTCAACGTACAACTGGCCTCCTCCGACTGGGGCGGCGTGGTGGCCAGGCGCTCCAATCAGAACGCGCCGGATCAGGGCGGCTGGAACGTGTTCTTCACCTGGGGCGGCGGTGCCGCCACGGGCAACCCCATCCTGCTCACCGGGCATGCCGCCACGGGCCGCAAGGCCTGGTTCGGCTGGCCCGAGAACGAGGCTCACGAGAAGATGCGCGACGAGTGGGCTTCAGCCCCCACCGTGGAGGCGCGGCGCGAGATCACGCGTCGCATGAACCGCAACATGCACGAGTACGTGCACGACGTGAAGACCGGCCAGTGGATCCAGCCGGCCGCCTACCGCAGCGACCGCATCCGCAACGTGCTGCCGGTGCCGGAGGCCTTGCCCTGCTGGAACATGGAACGCGTGGGCTGAACCCGCGCTGATGCTGTCCTACATCCTGCGCCGCCTGCTCGGCGTGATCCCGGTCATGCTCGTGGTGGGCGTGTTCGTGTTCTCGCTGTTGCACCTGGCGCCCGGTGACCCGGCGGCCATCATCGCCGGCGACAACGCGACCCCCGAGAACATCGCCCGCATCCGTGCCAACCTGGGCCTGGATCGGCCCTTTGCGGTGCAGTTTCTGGAGTGGGGCGGGGCGGTGCTCAAGGGGGACCTGGGCACTTCCATGTTCTCGGGCCTGCCGGTGAAGCAGCTCATTGCCCAGCGCCTGGAGGCCACGGTCTCGCTGGCGGTCAGCACGATGGCCGTGGCGGTGGTGCTGGCAGTGACGCTGGGCGTCCTCGCCGCCTGGCGTGCCGGCACCTGGGTCGACCGCACGGTCATGGGCGTGGCGGTGACGGGTTTTTCGGTGCCGGTGTTCGTGGTCGGCTACGCGCTGGTGTACTTCCTGTCGATGAAGCTGCGCTGGTTCCCGGTGCAAGGCTACCGGCCCATCGCTGACGGCCTGTGGGACTGGGCGCGCCACCTCGTGCTGCCTTCCTTCGCGCTGGGCTTGGCCTATGTGGCCCTGATCGCGCGCATCACGCGCACCAGCATGCTGGAGGTGCTTTCGGAGGACTACATGCGCACGGCCAGCGCCAAGGGCGTGGCCACCGTGCCCCTGCTGCTGCGCCACGCCCTGCGCAACGCGGCCGTGCCCATCGTCACGGTGGTGGGCATTGGGGTGGCGCTGCTCATCTCGGGCGTGGTGATCACCGAGAGCGTGTTCAACATCCCCGGTGTCGGGCGCCTCGTGGTGGACGCCATCACGCGGCGCGACTACCCGATCATCCAGGGGGTGATGGTGGTCTTCGCCGGGGTCTACGTGCTCATCAACCTGGGGGTGGACCTGCTGTACTGCTTCATCGACCCGCGGATCCGTTACGAGTAGGCGCATGGCCGTTGCATCCGTTCCCGCCGCTGCCGTGGCTGTCCCCGCTCAGGCGGGTCTGGCCGACACGCTGCGCCGCCACCCCACCATCGCCGTGGGCGGGGTGCTGCTGCTGGTGGTGGCGCTGGCCGCGCTGCTCGCGCCGTGGATCACGGCCGACCCGCTGCTGCTGTCGCCGGCCGATAGGCTCAAGCCCCCGTCGGCCGAACACTGGCTCGGCACAGACAGCCTGGGCCGCGACGTCTTCGCCCGTCTCGTCCACGGGGCCCGCATCTCGCTTTTGGTGGGCTTGGCGGTGGCGTTCATTTCGGTGGCTTGTGGTGCCGTCATCGGTCTGGCGGCCGGCTACTTCTCCCGGCTGGATGCGGTGGTGATGCGGGTGATGGACGGGCTGATGGCCATTCCCGCCATCCTGCTGGCCATCGCGCTCGTGGCCCTGCTGGGCGGCAGCGTCAAGGTGGTGATCGTGGCGATCGCGATCCCCGAAGTCCCGCGCGTGGCACGGCTGGTGCGTTCGGTGGTGCTGTCGGTGCGCGGCCTGCCCTATGTGGAAGCGGCCCGCTCCGGCGGCACCCGGGTGGGGAAGTTGCTGCGCCGCCACGTGCTGCCCAGCACCGTGGCACCGCTGATCGTGCAGGCCACCTACATCTGCGCCTCGGCTATCCTGACCGAGGCAGGCCTCAGTTTCCTGGGCGCGGGCACCCCGCCGGAGCTGCCGACCTGGGGCAACATGATCGCTTCCAACCGCTTGTACCTGCAACTCGCGCCCTGGACTGTCTTCGCGCCCGGCATCTGCCTGGCCCTGGTGGTATTGGCGGTCAACCTCATGGGCGACGGTCTGCGTGACCGACTGGACCCCCGCATCTCGAGGCGCATGTGAGCGACGCTGCACACGACGTCCTGGCGGTCGAGGACCTGCACACTCGTTTTTTCACGCGAGATGGCGTGGTGCGCGCCATCGACGGCCTGAGCCTGCGGATCCGCCCCGGCGAGTTGCTGGGGGTGGTGGGCGAGAGCGGCTGCGGCAAGTCCGTGACGGCCTTGTCGGTGATGCGCCTCATCCCGCCGCGCAGCGGGCGCATCGTGCGCGGTGCCGTCCGGCTGGAGGGCGAGGACCTCACGCCACTGAGCGAGCGCCAGATGCGTGCCATCCGCGGCAACCGGGTGGCCATGATCTTCCAAGAGCCCATGACCTCCTTGAACCCGGTGCACACCGTGGGCGCGCAGATCGCCGAGGCGGTGCGCATCCACCAGGGCGCCACACGGGCGCAGGCGCGGGACCGGGCGCTGCACATGCTCGAGCAGGTGCGCATCCCCGATGCCGCGCGCCGCCTGGACAGCCACCCGCACGAGTTCTCCGGCGGCATGCGCCAGCGCGTGATGATTGCCATGGCCCTGTCCTGCGAGCCGCGTCTGCTGATCGCCGACGAGCCGACCACCGCCCTGGACGTCACCATCCAGGCGCAGATCCTCAAGCTC
>CAYSOD010000198.1:0-7190 GCA_964432385.1 uncultured Rubrivivax sp. | reverse complement strand
AATTGGTCTCGATGATGCCCGCCTTGCCCCCGCCGTTGGCAGCGGCGTAGCTCAGCGCCACATCGCGCGCCTTGCCCGAACGGTCCGCGTGCACGGCGATCAAGTGAGGCACGCCACCGCCTTGGGTGTAGGTGCTGCGCACCGTATGGCCAGGCGCCTTGGGCGCCACCATCCAGACGTCCAGATCTTCTCTGGGCACGACCTGCCCGTAGTGCACGTTGAATCCGTGCGCGAAGGCCAGAGAGGCGCCCTGGGGAATGTGCGGTTCGACATCGTTCTTGTAGACCGAAGCGATCTGCTCGTCAGGCAGCAGGATCATCACCACATCGGCGGTCTTGACGGCCTCCGCCACCTCGGCCACCTTCAGTCCGGCCTTCTCCACTTTGGCCCACGATGCGCCTCCCCGGCGCAAACCCACCGTGACCTTCACGCCACTGTCGTTGAGGTTCTGGGCGTGGGCGTGGCCCTGGGAGCCATAGCCGACGATGGTGACGTTCTTGCCCTTGATCAGGCTCAGGTCCGCGTCTTTGTCATAGAAAACCTTCATGATCTCTCCGTTCTTTGTGGGGTGATGGGGGTGGGTTGTGGGGGTGAAACAGGGTCCGGGGACTTCAAACTCGCAGGATCCGCTCGCCTCGGCCGATGCCGCTGGCGCCAGTGCGTACGGTCTCTAGGATGGAGGCGCGGTCAATGGCCACGAGAAAGGCGTCGAGCTTGCTCGAATCACCCGTCAACTCGATGGTGTAGCTCTTCTCGGTCACGTCGATGATCCGGCCACGGAAGATGTCGGCCATCCGCTTCATCTCCTCGCGCTCCTTGCCCACCGCACGAACCTTGATCAGCATCAGTTCTCGCTCGGTGAAGTGGCCCTCGGTCAGGTCGACCACCTTGACCACTTCGATCAAACGATTGAGATGCTTGGTGATCTGCTCGATCACATCGTCAGAGCCGGTGGTGACGATGGTCATCCGGGAAAGTGACGCATCCTCTGTCGGCGCCACGGTCAGGCTTTCGATGTTGTAGCCCCGGGCGGAAAAGAGGCCTACCACACGGGACAAAGCGCCAGGCTCGTTTTCGAGCAGCACCGCGATGATGTGTTTCATGGGAATCGTCCTTCAGGCGCTCGGCGGGCCCGTCGGTAAACGGGCAGCCTAGCCTGCGGGTTCTGGTTGAGACAGATGTTGTGAAAGGAGTCAGCAAGCCCGAGAACTCGCCACTTCGGTCGTTCAACAAGCCTGGCGATACGGCGGTAACCGCACCGGTGCTTGAGACCGCGACCTGGGTGGACTCAGAGGTCTTCGGAACCGAGCAGCATCTCCGAAATGCCCTTGCCCGCCTGCACCATTGGCCAGACGTTTTCGGTGGGGTCGGTGCGGATGTCCAGGAACACCGTCCTGTCCTTCAGGCGTATCGCCTCCTTCAAGGCGGGCTCGACATCGGCTGGTGACTCGATCTTCAAGCCGACGTGACCGTAGGCCTCGGCGAGCTTCACGAAGTCCGGCAACGCATCCATGTAGCTGTGCGAATAGCGGCCGCCATAGTCCAGTTGTTGCCATTGCCGAACCATGCCCAGATAGCGGTTGTTCAACGACAGGATCTTCACTGGGGTGCGGTACTGCAGACAGGTCGACAGTTCCTGAATGCACATCTGGATAGAGCCCTCGCCCGTGATGCAGAAAACGTCGGCGTCGGGCTTGGCGAGCTTGATGCCCATGGCGTAGGGCAGGCCCACCCCCATGGTGCCCAATCCGCCAGAGTTGATCCAGCGCCGGGGCTCGTCGAAACCGTAGTACTGGGCCGCCCACATCTGGTGCTGACCCACATCGGAAGTGACGTAGGCATCGGTGCCTCTCGTCAGCCGATGCAGGGTTTCGACGACCATCTGGGGCTTGATCACCTCGCTGCTGTCTCGGTACTTCAGGCATCCACGATTGCGCCACTCCCCGATCTGGGACCACCAGGCCTGCAAGGCCTGTCCATCGGGACGCGCCGCGGCTTCGCGGATCTGCGCAGTCAGTTCGGTCAGGACGTCCTTGACATCACCGACGATGGGCACATCCACCTTGACGCGCTTGGAAATCGACGAGGGGTCGATGTCCACGTGGATGATCTTGCGCTCCACCGAGGCAAAGTGCTTGGGATTGCCGATCACCCGGTCATCAAACCGCGCGCCCACGGCCAGCAGCACATCGCAATGCTGCATGGTCATGTTGGCTTCGTAGGTGCCGTGCATGCCCAGCATGCCCAGGAACTTCGGGTCCGAGGCTGGAATCGCCCCCAGCCCCATCAGGGTGTTGGTGCACGGGAACCCGAGGAGATCGCAGAGTTCGCGCAACTCGGCTGAGGCCTCCCCCAGGATGACGCCACCACCGGTGTAAATGTAGGGCCGCTTGGCCGCGAGCAACAACTGGACAGCCTTGCGGATCTGCCCGCCATGACCCTTGCGCACCGGGTTGTAGGACCGCATTGCCACGGTCTCTGGGTAATGGAAGGCCGTCGTTTTCAACGAAACGTCCTTGGGGATGTCCACCACCACCGGACCTGGGCGGCCGCTTCGGGCGATGTGGAAAGCCTTCTTGAGCGTCAGCGCGAGGTCGCGCACATCCTTGACCAGAAAGTTGTGCTTGACGATGGGGCGCGTGATGCCGACGGTGTCGCACTCCTGAAATGCATCCAATCCAATCGCCGGTGTGGGGACCTGCCCGGTGATGATGACCATCGGGATCGAGTCCATGTAGGCAGTCGCGATCCCCGTGATCGCGTTGGTGACGCCAGGACCCGAAGTCACGAGCGCCACACCCACCTCGCCCGTGGCGCGTGCATAGCCGTCAGCCGCATGGACGGCCGCCTGCTCGTGGCGCACCAGAACGTGTTCGATGATGTCCTGCTTGTACAGGGCATCGTAGATGTACAGGACGGCGCCGCCCGGGTAGCCCCAAAGGAACTTGACCCCTTCGGCCTGCAGGCAACGTACCAGGACTTCCGAGCCGTTAGGCTCAGCGGCGGGGAGGGAATTCGGCTGTGCCAATGCGGCACGCTTGACTTCCGCGGCAGACATGTCCATTGAGAACCTCTGTGAATTTCTCTGACGAAAAACCATTGGTGCACCTCCTGCGCACCCTCGTGGGGCGGATTCGGTGCCTGCGCGGTCAAAAGATGGGGCTCAAACCAAGCTCATCTTGAGACTCTTCGCCTTGGGCGGAGTCACATTATGTCACTGCGACGCCGCTGCCCCTGAGAGGGGACAGCCGGGTGCGATACTTGCCCGGACACTTCCGCCACTGCAAGCACACGGCATTGACCTCGGAACAAGCTCTTGCGGACTTCCTGAAGAGCGTGGAGAAGCGCGCATTCAAGCGCACCGCCTTCACAGTCCGCGACGACGAGTCGGCCCTGGACATCGTGCAGGACGCCATGATCCGACTGGCGGAAAAGTACGCGGACCGCCCCCCCGCGGAGTGGCCCATGCTCTTCCAGCGAATCCTGTCCAACGCCACGATGGACTGGTTCCGCCGGCAAAGGGTCCGCAACGCCGTGCTCACGTCGGTGGAGGATCTGGAATCTGGGGACGATGAGACCAGCTTTGACCTGCTGGAGTACCTCGAATCCGAAGACGAATCCACGGGCACGGAAAGTGCTGCGGACTCGGCGTACCGCTCCCAACTCATGGCCATCATCGAATCGGAGATTTCCGAACTCCCAGCACGTCAACGGGAAGCCTTCCTGCTGCGTTATTGGGAGGATCTGGACGTCGCCGAGACTGCACAAGCCATGGGTTGCTCGGAAGGCAGCGTCAAGACGCATTGCTCGCGTGCCGTCCACGCTCTCGCACAGGCCTTGAAAGCCAGAGGAATAGCGCTGTGATGAACCCGCTGAAGAAATCCCTGACCACTTCTCCGGCCAGTGCCCAGAACCTTGAGCGCGAATTCGCGCGGCGGGTGATGCAGCGCCTTGGCGGCCGCGAACCACCAGTGCACCCGCGCATCGAAAGACGCTTGTCCGCGTCAAGGTGGCAGGCGGTAGAGGCCGCCACGCGTGCGCGCAGGCTCAAGGCCATGGCTTCTGCCGCGTCTCTCGCGGCTACCGCCGGCTACGCGAACCTGACGCCCTGGTGGGCCCGGTTCGCGTCCTTCCTCCCGGCACTGGCCTTGACTTTGGGGCTGATCGCCATCGATCAGTTGAACCTGATGCAGCGAATCGAGGCTGCCGCGGAGATTGACGCGGCCTTGTTGGCCGATGACCTGCCTCCGGCGGCGTACGCTGACCCCGGTTTCGCTGAATTCATGAAGCAGCCTCGCCCATGAGGGCATCGCCGCGCGCCCGCAAGGTCCTCACGCTTCACCTCGCTTGGGGAGCGTTGGTCTTGTCCGGTGCGCCGGCGACAGCCGCTCCAGCGGCTGCATCCACCCATGTCGCCTCGCCTGCCAGCGCGGGCCGAGTGGCGTGGTCTTCCTTGTCAGCCCAGCAGAAGCAGGCCCTCCAACCTCTGCAGCGGGATTGGTCGTCTCTCACGCCTGACCGGCAACAAAAGTGGCTGGAGGTGGCCGCGCGCATGCCCATCATGACCGACGAGGAACGCGAGCGGGTGCGTGAGCGTATGGCGGAATGGGCTCGCATGACGCCTGCCCAGCGAGGTCAGGCCCGATTGCAGTTTCAGGAAGCCCGTCAGTGGACCTCGGAAGACCGCCAGGCCCGGTGGGAGGCCTACCTGGCGCTCAGTGACGATGAGAGAACGGCCTTGGCGGGCCAGGCCAAGCGCAGTGGCGAGGCCGCGTCGCAGCCCAGCAGCCGCATGACCGCCGCGCCAATGGGACAGACGAAGAAGAACACGGTCACGGCCCCGACACACCAGCTTGCCACGCCCAAGACCGTGGGGCCGACGGTGGTGCAGATCCGCCCAGGAGCCACGACGCAACTGGTTTCCAGGACCAACTCTCCACCGGCCCATCATCAGCCCGGCCTGCCCAAGATCGCCGCCACCGGCAACTTCGTGGACCCGCTCACGCTGTTGCCCAAGCGCGGCCCGCAGGCCGCGGCCATGGCGGCCTCTGCCGACGAGCAGACCACCATCCCATGACGATGGCGGCGGCAACGACGCCCATGGGCAAGGAACCCATGGCGTTTCCTGGCGTGATGCGCCGAATGGCCAGCTTTGTCTACGAAGGCGTGTTGCTGTTCGGCGTCATCATGATTGCGGGCTATCTGTTCTCCAGCCTGACTCAGCAGCGGCACGCGCTGCAAGGCATGCACGGTCTGCAGGCTTTCCTGTTTCTGGTGCTGGGGATCTACTTCGTCTGGTTCTGGTCCAAGTCGGGGCAGACGGTGGCGATGAAAACCTGGCATGTCCGGCTGGTGGATCGCTCTGGCCAACCGGTCACCCAGGCCAGAGCCCTGGCGCGATACCTGTTGAGCTGGATCTGGTTCATGCCGGCGCTGGGTCTGGCGGAGCTCACAGGCATGCGCGCAGGCGCCGGGCTGTGGGGCTGGATCCTGGGGGGCGTGGCCCTGATCTCCGTGGCCGCGCGGTGGAGCCCCGATCGACAATTCGTTCACGACCTGATCTGCGGCACCCGCATCGTGGACGTGAGGCCCCGCCCACTGCCGAGCCAGCCTGTCACGGGCGAGGCTTGACGGGCATGAGCACCGAGCAGCCTGCACGCGAAGGGGCCAACCCCCACAAGGGGTATACCGGGCTCACCAGAGTCATCCGGGCGACGGGTCACTCTGCCGCAGGCCTGCAAGCCGCCTGGCGGTTTGAAAGTGCTTTTCGCCAGGAGTGCCTGTTGTTCCTGGCTTTGCTGCCTTTGGGGGTTTGGCTCGGCACTTCCTGGATGGAACGCGCCGTCCTGATCGGGTCCGCAGCCTTGGTACTGATCGTCGAACTCCTGAACTCCGCGGTGGAAAGCGCCGTTGACCGCATCTCCATGGAGCACCACGAACTCAGCAAACGCGCCAAGGACCTGGGAAGTGCTGCGGTACTGGTCTCGCTTGTACTTTGCGGCGCCGTCTGGGCCGCAGCGCTGTGGGCACGTTTTGGGCCCTGAAGATTCATGTCGCACACCTCACCTTTGCCGCCCTCCCCTGCCTTTTCGGTGTGTGTGTATTGCGGTTCGCGCCCGGGCCTCGACGAGGCCTATGCGGAGGCCGCCCGGCTGACTGGGCAGATGATCGGCCAGCGAGGCTGGCAATTGGTTTATGGAGGCGGCAAGGTCGGTCTCATGGGCATCGTGGCCGATGCCGTGCTGGCTGCCGGTGGCCGGGTGGTTGGGGTCATTCCTCGAAAGCTCCGGGAGCGCGAGGTCGGGCACTCTGAGCTGTCAGAAATCCACGTGGTGGACACCATGCACCAGCGCAAGCAGATGATGGCCGAGCGGGCCGACGCCTTTCTGGCGCTGCCCGGTGGCATCGGCACGCTGGAAGAACTGTTCGAAGTGTGGACTTGGCGCCAGATCGGGTACCACGACCAGCCCATCGGACTGCTGAACGTGGCGGGCTTCTACGACGGCCTGCTGGGCTTCATGCGCCACACCGTCGAGGCCGGCTTCCTGGAGCAGAAGCAGCTTGACGGCTTGCACGTCGGATCAGAACCTGCCGCGCTGCTTGATCGCTTGAAGGCGTCCTGCGCCAGGGCCACCCAGCCAGACCAGTACCGGGATATCTGAGCGGCTCAATCAGGTTTTGGCGCAGCCCGCCGACCAGGCCGACGCCTGCGAAAACGATTCAGACGGCCGATTCGTCCGTTTCACCCGTGCGGATGCGAACGACCTGCTCCACGGGGGTGACGAAGATCTTTCCGTCGCCGATCTTGCCGGTCTTGGCCGCCCGCACCACCGCGTCGATGCAGCGGTCCACGTCGACGTCCTTGACGACGATTTCGATCTTGACCTTGGGCAGGAAGTCGACCACATATTCAGCACCGCGGTACAACTCGGTGTGACCTTTCTGGCGACCGAATCCCTTCACCTCGGTGACCGTCAGGCCCGACACGCCGACATCGGCCAGCGCCTCGCGAACCTCCTCGAGCTTGAACGGCTTGATGATGGCGGTGATCTGCTTCATGGGAGCCCTCGGTTCTGATGGTCATCGCACAGTTTACGCACGGAACCTGGAAGTGATCGGGTAGCGCCAATCCCGCCCGAATGCGCGATGGGTGATGCGGATGCCCACGGGCGATTGCCGGCGCTTGTACT
>CAYSOD010000197.1:0-7203 GCA_964432385.1 uncultured Rubrivivax sp. | reverse complement strand
CCCGAGGCGCCGGCAAAGGCCAGCCCCATGCGCTGCATCGAGTACAGGATGCGCCGCTGCACGGGCTTCTGGCCGTCACACACATCGGGCAGGGCTCGGCCCTTCACCACACTCAGGGCGTATTCGAGATAGGCGCGCTCGGCGTACTCGCCAATCGGAATGGCGTTCGACGGGTCGGCTGACTCCATCGGCGGGGGATCAAACAGGTCGTTCATCGGTTGGGAAACTGAAGAAGCAGATCAGGAGCTGATGGGGTCGGGGCCGCTGGCGCTGTGTAAAGGCGGGACGTCATGCGGGGACGGAAACAAATGGCGAAGCCCAGGTCACAGCGGGATCTCGAAACGCAGCCCACCTCGAGAAAACACCGCCGCGCGCGGCCCGATGCGCTCCAGCACCAGGCCCGGCGCCGGTGCATCGCCCTCGCGCAGCACCTGACCGTCCAGGATCAACATGCGGCTGGCCGCATCGGGCGACTGCACGGCGCCGCTCACCACCATGGGAGGCAGCTCCCGACGCTGGGCTTCGGGCAGGTCAGCCAGTCGCAGCACGGGCTGGGGCGGGACGGCAGCGGGGGGTGGTGTGACGGCGGCGTTGCCGGGTGAGGCAGGCTTGGGGGCCGCAGGGGCTGCAGGAGCCGGTGGCTGGGGCGCCAGCGACGGGGCCGGCATGGCAGCAGTAAGCCCCGAAGGCGCGGGTGATAGGGTCGGTGCAAGGGTCGGTGAAAGGGTCGATGCAGGGGCCTGTGCAGGAGCGGGCACGGCAGCGGGCGAAAGCCCAGGTGTGGGCGTCGCGGCAAGAGGCACAGGCGCTTGCGCTGCCGGAAGACCCACCGCAGGCGCCGGAGTCTGCACAGCCTGCGCCGCAGCCGGGGGCTGGGGCAGAGCGGCCTGCTGATGGCGCTCAGGGGCAGGCGGCACGGCGCCGCCCGGCCAGAGGCCGCGGTTGAACCACAACGCCACCACCAGCCCTGCTACGACCAGCAAGCCGCCGATGAGGGGCAGGCGAAGGCCGCGTCCTTGACGTGCATCGGAGGCCACCGCCATACCCGCCACGCCAGCCTGGTCGTGCAGGCCAGGCACGGCGCCGCGCTGCCGTTCGGCGTCGGCCTTGCGCAGGGCGTCGAGGATGTAGGACATACGGCAGTCTCTCGTGTGGGTCTTCTGGCTGCGTGCTTCTCGCTGCGTGTGTTGCGGTTCTGGGCCTCAGGGCTGACGCATGAGTTGGGCAGCCAACCAAGCCGCCCCCAAGGTCAGCGCCAGACCGGCAGCCGCCAGCCAGGCCGTGCGCTGCAGGCTGCCGGGTGCGCCCCACACGCCGTCCGCCGCAGCCAAGGGCTCACCGTTCACCTCGGCCGCGGCACGCTCCACGATGGCCGCGTCCACCTGCCGGCACTCCGTGGCGTAGGCACCCAGCAGCGCCCGGTCGCACAGCAGGTTGATGCGGCGGGGCACGCCGCGCGAACGTTCATGCACCCGCTTCAGCGCCGCCGCGTCGAAAGGCACTGGGCCGGCAAGACCGGCCACAGACAGCCGATGCTGCACATAACGCGCCGTGTCAGTCGCCGACAGCGGGCCCAGGTGGTAACGAGCAATCACCCGCTGCGCCAATTGCTCCAGCCCCGGGCTCGCCACCATGGTGCGCAACTCCGGCTGCCCGATGAGCACGATCTGCAGCAGCTTGCGTTCGTGCGTCTCCAGGTTGGTGAGCAGGCGCAACTGCTCCAGCACATCGGCCGACAGGGCCTGCGCCTCGTCGATGATCAGCACGCTGGAGCGCCCCTGGGCGTGGCTCGTCAGCAAGAAGGTGTTCAGCGCGTCCACCAGCACCTTCACGCTGCCGCCCTCAGGCACCTGCAGGCCGAACTCCTGGCAGATGGAGGCCAGCAACTCCTGCACCGTCTGGCGCGGGTTGAAGACATAGGCCACCTGGCAGTGCGACGGCACCTGTTCCAGGAAGCAGCGGCTGACCGTGGTCTTGCCCGCCCCGATCTCGCCCGTGAGCAGCACGAAGCCGCCGCCCCCCTGCACGCCGTACAGCAGGTGGGCCAGCGCCTCGCGGTGGCGCTCGCTCATGAACAGCGAACGCGGGTCTGGCGCGATGGAGAACGGCTCGCGCTGCAGCCCGAACCAGGCGCCGTAGAGCGGCATCAAAGGGCCACCCTCCGCGATGACTGCTGCTGGAGGAGCACGCAGCAACGAACCGGTGCGCTCACACCCCCTCCTGCCCCAAGGCCAGGCGGGCCTGGTATTCGCGGTCCAGCATGCTCATCACGATCAGGCAATCGTAGCCATCGGCCCCGTCCACCGTCCCACGCACGCTCTCGCGAAGCCGGCCTTCCTCAACAAACCCTTCGCTTGCGTAGAGCATCTGCGCCCGGGTATTCAAACCCTTGACGTCCAGCCAGAAGCGGTGTGCGCGCAGATCGCGAAAGGCCATCGCCTTCAACTGCCGCACGCAGGCGCGGCCCACGCCCTGACCCTTGGGCCCCAGCACCAGACGCTTCAGCTCCACGCTGCCATGGGGATTTCGGCAGCCTTGAAGGATGACGAAGCCCGAGCGCTCGTAGGCCGGGCCCGCCTCGACGATGAAGTGGCGGAAGTCCGGAAAGCGCACCGCGCCCTCATGCTGGGTACGGTCCCAGGGCGTGATGAAGGGCAGGTTGGTGGGGTCCGCCTCCACCGAGGCCACGAAGTCCAGGTCGGACAGCATGGTCGGGCGAAGGCGGGCGCGGGCGGTTGGCATGGCGGGCGGATTGTCAGCGCAGCGCCGCGAGGACTTCAGGCTATTGGTTTCAGGCTACTGCTTAAGGCCGCCACTTCACGGTCTGCCAGCCCGTGCCCAGGCGGCGAGGTACGACTCCAGGTCTTCGGTCTTCAGCGGCTTGGTCAGAAAGCCGTCCATGCCGGCCTCCAGGCAGCGCGCGCGGTCTTCTGGCATCGCGTTGGCCGTCAAGGCGGCAATGTGAGGTTGCCGCGGCAGCGGGAGTTCCCGGATGCGCTGCGTGGCCTGCAAGCCGTCCAGCTCGGGCATGAGCATGTCCATCAGCACCAGGTCATAAGGAACCTGCTGCACCGCCTGCACGGCCTCCAGACCGTTGCCGACCTGGTCAGCGCTCAAGCCCAAGGTGTCAAGCATGTGCTGCAGCACCATCGCGTTGACCGGGTTGTCCTCGGCGACCAGGATCCGAACGCCGCGCAACTGATCCTCAAGAGACAGCGGCTGGGTTGGGCCAGCGGCGGCCGTCACACCGGCGCCCGCCCTGCAGGCGCGGCGAAGCGTGTCCAGCAGCACCGACCGCCGGGTGGGCTTGGACAGGCTGGCAACAAACAAGCCAGGCTCAGGCCCCGCCATGGAAGACGACAACAGCACCATGGGCAAGGCCGGATGCCGCTCGCGCAGAGCGCGCGCCAGCTGCACGCCGTCCATCGGCGGCATGTTGAAGTCCAGTACCGCCAGGTCGAAGACCGCCCCTGCGTCCGCGCTGTCCAGCGCCTCCACCGGGTTGCCGAAGGCACTCACCCGCATGCCCCAGCCCTCGCACATGGCCTGAAGGATCTCCAGGTTCACCGGGTGGTTGTCCACGACCAGGATCCGCAACCCCATCAGCACCGAGGGGTCGGGCAGGGGCGCTTCGGTAGGCGGGGCTTCTGAGGCCGGTGCCTGCACCGTCAGGCTGAACACCGAGCCGCGGCCGGGTTCACTGGACACGGTGATGTCGCCGCCCATCGTCTGCGCCAGGCGCCGGCTGATGGCCAGACCCAGACCGGTGCCGCCGAACCGCCGGGTGGTCGACGAGTCGCCCTGGCGAAACGCGTCGAAGATGGCATCCTGCTGCTCGGTGGGGATGCCAATGCCGGTATCCCGCACCTCGAAGGACAGCAGGCCCGGGCCGGGCGCGGCCAGCGTCACGACCACTTCGCCAGAGGCCGTGAACTTCACCGCGTTGCCCACCAGATTGATCAGCACCTGGCGCACACGCGAGGCGTCGGCCACCACCCAGGCCGGCACGCCGGGCTGCGTCTGGCAGGCGATGGCCAGGCCCTTGTCGGCCGCCATCGGGCCCAGGAGCACCACCACGTCCTCTGCCAGGGCTTCAGGCTGGAAGTGCACCGGCTCCAGTTCCGTGCGCCCGGACTCGACCTTGCTGAACTCCAGGATCTCGTTGATCACCCCCAACAGCGCGTCGCCGCTGCTGCGGATGACATCCACGTAGTGACGCTGTGCCGTGTCCAGCGAGGTGGCCCCCAGCAGGCTGGTCATCCCGATCACGCCGTTCATGGGCGTGCGGATCTCATGGCTCATGGTGGCCAGGAACGCCGAGCGCGCCGCACCAGCCCGCTCAGCAGCCAACCGGGCCTGGTGCAAGCGCTCCAGGGTGCGCATGATGGAGGCCAGGGCCAGCCGGTTGAACAGCATGTGCACCAGCAGTCCAAGCGCCAAGCCGGCCAGCGTCATGAGGCCCAGTCCGCGCAGCACAGGCTTCAAGGGGCTTTGGAGGACCAGGCTGGCCACCGGGGCACCAGAGTCCAGGACCTCCATCGTGACTGTCAGATGACCGAAGGCCTCCCAGCGGCCCGTCTGGGCAATGACCTGACCCTGAGTCGTTGAAAGCCGTGCCGCACGACCGGGCTGGCGATCCGTCGTGCGCGACAGCATCTCCTCTAGCAAGTTGCGCTGCAGCGTCCACGCCATGGGGCTGCGCGTGGCCATCTGCGACAAGGCCTCGGAAAGCAGATCTCCCTCGGCCGCCAGCGCGGCCGTCACGCTGGAGGTTTCCTGAAACCAACGGGTAACGGGCAGTGACAGCGCCACCAACAACGACAGAATCAGCGAACTCAGGCGCAGGCGCCACAGGGCGCCGCGGGCATCCGGGTCGATGTCGCCTGCGGTCATGGACGGAAGTCGCGCCGCGGCAGATGGCCGTGGGCGGCCAGCACCGCTTGGCCAGCATCCGACAGCAAGAAGGCGACGAAGCGCTCGGTTCGCGCATCGGCATTTGCACGGACGATGAGGTGCAGTGGCTTGAAGTGCGGATACTGGCCGGAAGCCAGCGCTGCGGTGGTGGGCACCCGTCCATCGATGGTCAGCGCCACAAAGGGACGGCGCTCGGACTCGATCTGGGCCAGGGTGCTGGCCGCGAAGGCGCCTGGCACCTTTTCCACCATCTCCGCCGCTTCCGCATCGGTGGCGGCCCGCAGCATGCCCTTGCGGGCCTGAGCAGACTCGTGAGCTGGGCCGGCAGCAGGCACCAGGGCCGCCACCAGCCTGGAGTCGATCTCCTCCGGCAGACGCAGCACGGGGCGGGCCCGCAGTCCGTTGGGAAAGGCCGCCGCGCCCTCGGCGTATAGGGCCGCGAACTGAGTGCCCGTCAGCGACTGAATGCCCAGGCTGCGATGGACCGCCATCACGAAGGGTGTTCGGGCGTACTCCTGCACCTTGAAACTGCCCCGCGCGGACTCTGCCGCATTGGGCAGCCGGTTGGTGAGCGCAATGTCCAGGCGGCCTTCGATGAGCGCAGCAATGCCACCTGCGGACCCGAACGCTGGAAGAACCTCCACCGCGGGAGCGCCCGCCTGTCGTGCAAAGGCCTCGGCCACCAGACGCACGCCCCCCACGCCGCTGCCCGTGCCGCCCACGCGAACGGCCTCAGCCGCCCAAACGCTGGAACCCGACCAAGGAGCAACCCACACGGCGCAGGCAGCGCCAACGCGTCTCAGCAGAGATCGCCTGGGCCATCTGGAATCCAGCTCTTGAACTTGCATCTTCGACCCCTGTACTTGCCCGGCGAACGAATGTCGTGGAACTGCTGAACCACTCTAGGAGAAGTGCGACCGAAAGAGCTCCGGACAAACCCAAGTTCGCAGCAGGGTCAAACGTCCACCTCGACGCTGTCGCCGTGCAGTTCCATCAGTTCGCGCCGCGCCGCGGCTTCGCCCTTGCCCATCAGGCGGGTCAGGCTCTGCGTCACGGCCAGCGGGCCGGCCGCACCAAAAACCACCTGCAGCAGGCGCCGCGTCTCGGGGTTCAGCGTGGTCTCCCACAGTTGCTCGGCGCTCATCTCGCCCAGGCCCTTGAAGCGGCTGATGGACCAGGAGCCTTCGCGGGCACCCTCCTTGCGCAGCTTGTCCAGCGTGGCGTGCAGCTCGCCGTCGTCCAGCGCGTAGATCTTGGCCGGCGGCTTGCGCCCGCGTGCCGGCGCGTCCACGCGGAACAACGGCGGCTTGGCCACGTACACGTGGCCGCGCTCGATGAGCTTGGGAAAGTGGCGGAAGAACAGCGTGAGCAGCAGCACCTGAATGTGGGAGCCGTCGACGTCGGCGTCGCTCAGGATGCAGACCTTGCCGTAGCGCAGGCCGGAGAAGTCGGGCTCGTCGGCGGGGCCGTGCGGGTCCACACCTATGGCCACCGCGATGTCATGGATCTCGGTGTTGGCAAACAGGCGGTCGCGCTCCACCTCCCAGGCGTTGAGCACCTTGCCGCGCAGGGGCAGGATGGCCTGCGTCTCCTTGTCGCGACCCATCTTGGCGCTGCCGCCGGCGGAGTCACCTTCCACCAGAAACACCTCGTTGAGCGTGGTGTCGCGGCTTTCGCAGTCGGTGAGCTTGCCCGGCAGCACGGCCACACCCGAGCCCTTGCGCTTTTCCACCTTCTGGCCGGCGCGCTGGCGCGTTTGCGCCTGGCGGATGACGAGCTCGGCCAGCTTCTTGCCATGCTCCACATGCTGGTTGAGCCACAGCTCCAGCGCAGGCTTGACGTAGTTGGACACCAGGCGCAGCGCATCGCGGCTGTTCAGCCGCTCCTTGATCTGGCCCTGGAACTGCGGGTCCAGCACCTTGGCAGAGAGCACGAAGCTGGCACGAGAGAACACGTCCTCGGGCATCAGCTTCACGCCCTTGGGCATGAGCGAGTGCAGCTCGATGAAGCCCTTGACCGCCTGGAACAGGCCATCCTTGAGCCCGGACTCGTGCGTGCCGCCGGCCACCGTGGGAATCAGGTTGACGTAGCTCTCGCGCAGCGTGTGGCCATCGTCAGTGAAGGCCACGCACCAGGCCGCCCCCTCGCCCTCGGTGAAGTTCTCGGTCTCGCTGGCGCCGGCGTGCTGCGCGCCCTCGAACAGCGGGATCAGCGGCTCGCCGGGCAGCGCCGGCAGCAGGTAGGCGCGCAGCCCGCCGGCGTACTTCCAGGCCTGGGCTTCGGGCTCCG
>CAYSOD010000196.1:0-7217 GCA_964432385.1 uncultured Rubrivivax sp. | reverse complement strand
CAGCCCGACATCCTGTTCCTGGACGAGCCCACGGCCAGCCTGGACCCCAGCGCCAAGCAGGAGGTGGAGGCGCTGGTAAGGGAATTCGCCGACGACGGCGTGACGGTCGTGATGAGCACCCACAACCTGGGCCAAGCCAAGCGCCTGGCCACCCGGGTGGCGTACCTGGCGGACGGGCGCCTGGTGGCCGATCTGCCCGTGCATGAGTTCTTTGACAGCCCCAACCTCTCGGTTGAGGCCCAACAGTTCCTCAAAGGAGAACTTCCATGGCTCACTTGAAGATCAACGACCATGGCCTGTACAACTCCTGCCCAATCAGGCAAAGCCACACCTCACGTCGGCGCGCACTGATCGGCGGGATTCTGGGCACCGCATGGGCAGTACTGGGGACCCTGACCGCCGCGTTGACACTGCCGATGCAGGCTCTTGCACAAGCACCTGCCACGGCCATCTTGATGGCCAGCACCACCAGCACCGAACAATCGGGCCTGTTCGGCCACCTGCTGCCGGCCTTCAAGCAGGCCACCGGCATCGACGTGAGGGTGGTGGCAGTGGGCACGGGCCAAGCGCTCGATACCGGGCGCCGTGGAGATGCCGACGTCGTCTTCGTGCACGACACGGCGGCCGAGGAGAAGTTCGTGGCCGAAGGCTTTGCCACGCAGCGCCGCAACGTGATGTACAACGACTTTGTCCTCATCGGACCCAAGACCGACCCGGCAGGCGCGCGAGGCGCGGACATTGCCGCAGCGCTCAAGAAGCTGGCTGCTCGCTCCCAGGCCTTCATCTCGCGCGGCGACAAGAGCGGCACCCACGCCGCCGAGCTGCGGCTGTGGAAGGCGGCTGGCGTCGATGTCGCGTCCACCAAGCCCGCTGCCTACCGAGAGTGCGGTTGCGGCATGGGCCCGGCCCTGAACATGGCCGCCAGCACCAACGCCTACGTGCTCGCCGATCGCGGCACCTGGTTGTCGTTCAAGAACCGGGGCGATCTGACCATCCTGGTGGAGGGCGACAAGACCCTGTTCAACCAGTACGGGGTGATGGTGGTCAACCCATCCAAGCATCCCCACGTCAAAGCCGCCGCGGCGCAACGCTTTGCCGACTGGGTGGTGTCCCCGGCCGGTCAGTCGGTCATTGCCAATTTCAAGATTGGCGGCGAGCAGCTTTTCTTCCCGAACGCCCGGCCCTGATCGGGTGTCAACGCAATCCGACTAGGGTTTTCACGGGGTGCGTCGGGCCTGAGGTGTGAAGATGATTGGAGCGGTGTGAAACCGATGCGGTGCCTGACGGGCACGGTAGCGCAACACGCCGACATTCAACCCCAGCGCCGAGGGAACCCATGCAGAAAAGCCTGCACATCAACGCCGACAAGTGCACCGGCTGTCTCCAGTGCGAGATGGCTTGCTCCTACGAGAACTACGGGGTGATGGCCCCCGCCAAGTCGCGCATCAAGGTGTTCGACTTCCACGCCACGGGCAAAAAGGTGCCCTACACCTGCACGCAGTGTGACGAGGCCTGGTGCCTGCACGCGTGCCCCGTGGAGGCCATCACGGTGGACAAGGCCACGGGCGCCAAAGTGGTCAACGACACCACCTGCGTAGGCTGCAAGGTTTGCACCATCTCCTGCCCCTTCGGCACGGTGAACTATGTGCAGGAGACCGGCAAGGTGCAGAAGTGCGACCTGTGTGGCGGCGACCCCGCCTGCGCCACCGCCT
Source organism: uncultured Rubrivivax sp. (assembly GCA_964432385.1). Lineage (GTDB taxonomy): Bacteria > Pseudomonadota > Gammaproteobacteria > Burkholderiales > Burkholderiaceae_C > Rubrivivax. Next base: position 5,505 of record CAYSOD010000196.1, on the reverse strand, counting down.
GCCCCACCGGCGCCATCACCTACGTGGACGCCAACTGGACGGGTCTGTCCAAGATGCAAGCCTGGGCTGACAAGCTGGGCAACCAGGCTGCGGCCTGAACCTCACAAGGAGCCATCAACATGTCTTGGGCAGGAAAAATCCTCCGCGTGAACCTCACGGCCGGTACCGTCACCTCCGAGCCGCTGAAGATGGACTGGGCCCGCGCCTATCTGGGCTCGCGCGGTCTGGCCACGAAATACCTGGTCGAAGAAGTCGACGCCAAGGTCGACCCGCTGGCCGCTGAGAACAAGCTGATCTGGGCCACGGGGCCGCTGACCGGCACCATGGCCTCCACGGGCGGGCGCTACACCGTCGTCACCAAGGGCCCGCTCACGGGCGCCGTGGCCTGCTCCAACTCGGGCGGCTACTGGGGCGCCGAGCTGAAGATGGCCGGCTGGGACATGATCATCTTCGAAGGCAAGTCCGCCAAGCCTGTGTACCTCTACGTGAGCGACGACCACGCCGAACTGCGTGACGCCAGCCATCTGTGGGGCCAGAGCGTCTGGAAGACCGAGGAAGCGCTGAAGAAGGCCCACCAGGACCCGCTGCTGCGCATCTCCAGCATCGGCAAGGCCGGTGAAAACCAGGTGCTCTTCGCGGCCATCGTCAACGACCTGCACCGCGCCGCAGGGCGCTCGGGCGTGGGCGCCGTGGCCGGCTCCAAGAACCTGAAGGCGATTGCCGTGCGTGGCACCAAGGGCGTGGGCAACTTCGCTGACGCCAAGGAGTTCATGAAGGTCACCTTCGAGAAGAAGAAGATCCTCGCCGACAACGCCGTCACCGGCCAGGGCCTGCCCACCTACGGCACCCAGGTGCTGATGAACGTGATCAACGAGGTGGGCGCGCTGCCCACCCGCAACCACAAGGACAGCCAGTTCGAGGGCGCCAAGGACATCTCCGCCGAGGCGATGGCCACCCCGCGCGCCACCGACGGCAAGAAGCACCTGGTCACCAACCAGGCCTGCTTCGGCTGCACCATCGCCTGCGGACGCATCAGCAAGATGGACCAGGGCCACTTCACGGTGCAGAACAAGCCCGAGTACTGGGGTGCTTCCGGTGGCTTGGAATACGAGGCGGCCTGGGCGCTGGGTGCGGCCAACGGCGTGAACGACCTGGAAGCCCTGCAGTACGCCAACCTGCTGTGCAACGAGCAGGGCATGGACCCCATCAGCTTCGGCGCCACGGTCGGCGCGGTGATGGAGCTCTATGAGATGGGCGTGCTCACCAAGGAGCAGCTGGGCATCGAGGCGCCGTTCGGCTCGGCCCGCGCGCTGGCGCACTTTGCGGAGATCACCGCCAACGGTGAGGGCTTCGGCAAGGAGATCGGCCAGGGCAGCAAGCGCCTGACGGCCAAGTACGGCCACCCCGGGCTGAGCATGAGCGTCAAGGGCCAGGAGTTCCCGGCCTACGACGGGCGCGGCATCCAGGGCATGGGCCTGACCTATGCCACCAGCAACCGTGGCGCCTGCCACCTGCGCAGCTACACCGTGGCTTCCGAGATCCTGGGCATCCCGGTCAAGACCGACCCGCTGGTGGCCGAGGGCAAGCCCGAACTGGTCAAGGCCTTCCAGGACGCCACCGCCGCGTTCGACGCTGCGGGTGTGTGCATCTTCACGAGCTTCGCCTGGACGCTGGCCGACGTGCAGCCCCAAGTGGCCGCCGCCTGCGGCTCGGAGTTCACGATGGAAGCCATGAACGACATCGGCGAGCGCATCTGGAACATGGAGCGCGACTTCAACAACCGCGCCGGGTTCACCAGCAAGGACGACGTGCTGCCCGCCCGCCTGACCACCGAGCCCGTGAAGACCGGCCCGGCCAAGGGTCTGGTGGCGCAAGTGCCGCAGATGTTGCCGCACTACTACGAGATCCGCGGCTGGGACGCTGATGGCCAGTTGAAGGCCGAGACGCGCCAGCGCCTGGGTCTGTGACCCTGGCCTAGGTACGGCAGCCCGCCCGCAAGGACGGCAAGAAGGCGGTGGCAGCACCGCCTTCTGCATTTCTGGGCCGCGCCGCAGCGCCGCCACTGCGACCCTAAAGACAAACGCGAGGAGACCGACGATGAAGCACTTGATCCTTGGCGCCGGCCCAGCCGGCGTCATCGCCGCCGAAACCATCCGCAAGCACGCGCCGCACGACGAGATCATCATGGTGGGCGACGAGCCCGAGGCGCCCTATTCGCGCATGGCCATCCCCTACCTGCTGATCGGCAACATCGGCGAGAGCGGCACCCACCTGCGTCACAGCGCCGGCCACTTCGAGGCCCAGCGCATCACGCTCAAGCGGGGCCGCGCCGTGTCTCTGGACACCGCAGCGCGCAGCGTCAAGCTCGACAGCGGTGAGACCCTGCCCTACGACCGGTTGCTCATCGCCACCGGTTCCTCGCCCGCCACGCCGCCCATTCCTGGCATCGACGGCCCGGGCGTGCGCGCCTGTTGGACGCTGGCGGACGCGCGCGCCATCATGGCCCAGGCGGCGCCGGGTGCGCGCGTGCTGCAGATGGGCGCGGGCTTCATCGGCTGCATCATCATGGAGGCGCTGGCCGCGCGCGGCGTCAAGCTCAGCGTCGTCGAGATGGGCGACCGCATGGTGCCGCGCATGATGGGCCCCACGGCTGGCGGCATGATCAGGGACTGGTGCCAGAAGAAGGGCGTGCAGGTGTACACCGGCGCCAAGGTCGTGGCCATTGAGCGCGGCGCCAGCTCGGCCGCCTCTCCTGTCAGCGCCGAGCCGGCGCCAGGGGGGCTGCTGTCGAAGATCGCCTCGGTACTCGGGTTCGGTGAAAGTTCACAGCCCGCGCAGTCGGCAAGCGCGGCGACGGCCGCGGCCGGCAACGCTCCCATGCGTGCGAGGCTATCCAACGGCCAGACGTTGGAGGCCGACCTCATCATCAGCGCCACGGGCGTGAAGCCCAACATCGGCTTCCTGGAAGGCAGCGCAGTCAAGTGCCTCGTGGGTGTGCTGACGGACGAACACCTGCAGTCCAGCGTGCCGGGCATCTACGCCGCGGGCGACTGCGCCGAGGCCTTCGACAAGGTCAGTGGCAAGACCATCGTCAGTGCCATCCAGCCCAACGCCGCCGAGCAGGCCCGCGTGGCTGCGCTCAACATGGTGGGGCAGAAGACCGAGCTCAAGGGCGTGACGCAGATCAACGTGCTGGACACGCTGGGCCTCATCTCGGCCAGCTTCGGCAACTGGGAGGGCGTGCCTGGCGGCCAGCATGCAGAGCTCACCGAGCCCGACGAGCGCACCGGTGGGCGCCATCTCAGCCTGCAGTTCGCCGATGGCAAGCTGGTGGGCTGTAACGCGATCGGCTGGACACAGCACGTGGGCGTGATGCGTGGCCTGGTGGAAGGCGCCGTGCCGCTGGGCGAGTGGAAAGACAAGCTGCTGGCCGACCCGACGCTGCTGATGGAAGCCTACCTGGCCCGCGCGCAGGCGCAAGACGTGCACGCCAGCGTGTAGACAACGAGCACCGCTGATGGCGCCGGCACCCAAGCGTGCCGGCACTCGCGAGCTCTTGCGCCAGCGCGGCAGCAAGGCGTCTCATCCCGTGGCACGATGCTCCCTATGCAGATCACCTTCAAGCTCTACGCCAGCCTCACCGACTACCTGCCCACCGACAAGCGGCGCAGCAACGAGATGACGCTGGACGTGCCTGAGGGCGCCACCATCGAGCAGGTGACCGAGCCCTTCCAGCTGCCGCAGAAGCTGGTGCACCTGGTGCTGATCAACGGACGCTACATCGCCCCAGCCGACCGCGCCACCCTGCCTCTGCAAGCTGGCGATGTGCTGGCCATCTGGCCGCCCGTGGCCGGGGGCTGAGAGCCCCTGTGGCGACTTCTGGTTCCCCAGCGACTTCTGCGCCTTCCCAACGGGTCAGCGAGGCCTTCTCGCGCGAGTACGGGTGTACCGAGGACGAGTGGCTGCGCTGGATGCCCGAGGCGGTGCATGGCCATGCGTGGACGCAGCCGCGGCCAGGCAGCCTGCAGGTGTCCATCAGGCCAGGCTCGCTGGTGCTGGACTGGCAGGTGCTGGCGCCGCGCGCCATCGCGCTGATTCGCCTGCCTCGCATGTCGGTGAACTTTCGGTTCTCTGGGGTGAGCGTTGATCAGCGTGAAGCCTTCATGAAGCGTTTCGACCTGCACCTGCAGCGCGGCGGTGGCTGACCGCGGCCCGCAACGGCCCTCGGCGAAACCTGGCCGCGGGTGGCACGGACAATGACAAGGCGCCCCACACTTCTGCCATGCCTGCCCCATCCGCTCGCGGCGTTCAGCTGCATTACCGCTACGTCACCGATGCCCAAACGGGCCACCAGATCGACAACCCGCTGTTCGATCTGATGTCGGCGGTGGCGGCCGAAGGCTCCATCCAGGGCGCGGCCGAGGCACTGGGCCTGAGCTACCGCCATCTGTGGGGCCGCCTGAAGCAATGGGAAGAGACCGTGGGCCAGGCGCTGGTGGTGTGGCAGCGCGGGCAGCCCGCTCGGCTGACGCCCTTTGCAGAGCGCCTGCTGTGGGCCGAACGCCAAGCACGCGCACGCATGGTGCCGCACATCGAGACATTACGCCGTGAGCTTCAGCGCGTGATGGAGGAGGCCCTGGACGGCTCGCGTCAGGTGCTCCGTATCGACGCCAGCCACGACCTCATGCTGCCAGTGCTGCAGCAACTGGGTGACGCGCAAGGGTTGCACCTTGAGCTGCGATTTGCCGGCAGTCTGGACGCGCTGCGTTCGCTGGCCGAAGGGCGCTGCACAGTGGCGGGCTTTCATGCGCCGCCGCTCAAGCGCAGCGAGCAGTACGCAAGGGCGCTGAAGGCCCTGCTCAAGCCGGGTCGGCACAAGCTCATCAGCGCCATGCGCCGCACCCAGGGCCTGATGGTGGCACCTGGTAATCCTCGCAGCGTTCATTCCTTGGCCGAGGTGGCGACGCAGGGCCTGCGATTTGCCGCCCGCGAGCCGGGCTCGGGCACGGGTCTGCTGGCCGAGCATCTGGCAGCTCACCAAGGCTTTGCGTTGGCGTCGCTGAACACGGCTGTGCAAGAGACCAGCCACCTGGCCTGCGCCGCAGCCGTGGCCAGCGGTTCGGCCGATGCAGCCCTGGGTATCGAAGCTGCCGCCACCCGCTACGGCCTGGGCTTCGTACCCTTGGTGGAGGAGGATTACCACCTCGTGTGCCTGGCCGATGCGCTTGAAGAGCCTGCCGTGCGCCTGCTGTGCAGCTTGCTGCAAAGCCCAGGCTGGCGCAGAGCCATCAGCGAAGCGGACGGCTACGCTTGCCCACCTGGCGCGGGTGAAGTGTTGTCCCTCACCCGTGCACTGCCTTGGTGGACCTTCCGCTCGCCCAGGGCCGCGGTCGCTGCCGCGCCTCAGGGCGGAACGAGAGCGCCAGACCGCTGGGCCCTTCCACGCCCCCCATCCAGGACGCCCGACCCATGACCGACGACCAACTGCTGCGCTACGCCCGGCAC
>CAYSOD010000195.1:0-7251 GCA_964432385.1 uncultured Rubrivivax sp. | reverse complement strand
CATGCTTTACCGGCCGAGCATCAACGGCGAGGACGCGGCCGACCCGCTGCACTTCGCCTGCCGCCTGGTGCGCAAGGCGATGGGCAGCGGCAAGCCGGTGGGCGTTTGCGCGCCGGCCGATGACTTGGCGCGCCTGGACGCCTTGCTGTGGAGCTTCGATGCGGCGGAGTTCCTGCCGCATCGGCGCTGGAACGGCGGCGATGCCGCCGCTGCCGGCGAAGTGCTGCTGGTGACCGACGCATCTCAGTTGCCGCACCGCGGGCTGCTGCTCCATCTGGGCACGGAGATGCCTCAGGCGGCGCTGGAGTTTGAGCGGGTGCTGGAGGTGGTGGCCAGCGATGCCGACGCGGTGCGTCTCGGTCGCATGCGCTACCGCGCCTACCAGCAGGCGGGCGCCCGCTTGGACCACTTCTCTGCAGCCGGTTGACAACGACGCGTCCACGCTTTCCCGAATGAGTGGCCCCCCGCAGTTGGGGTATGTTCACCGCGTTGAAAACTCAACGTTCTCTGTTTGTTCCTCTGTCTTTCAAACTGGAGTTGATCCATGCAAATCAAGCTGAATGTCGTGGTGGGTGCAGTCGCTGCCCTGATCAGCGGTGCTGCCATGTCGCAGGACCTGGTCGTCAAGATCGGTCACGTCGGCCCCACCAGCGGCGCGATCGCCCACCTCGGCAAGGACAACGAGCTGGGTGCTCGTCTGGCCATTGAGGAACTCAACGCCAAGGGCGTGATGATCGGTGGCAAGAAGGCCAAGTTCGAACTGCTGGCTGAAGACGACGCTGGCGATCCGAAGCAAGGCACGGCCGCTGCCCAGAAGTTGGTGGACTCCAAGGTCAACGGCGTCGTGGGTCACCTGAACTCCGGCACCTCCATCCCGGCTTCCAAGGTGTACAGCGACGCGGGCATTCCCCAAATCTCGCCGTCCGCCACCAACCCCAAGTTCACCCGCAACGGCTACAAGACCACCTTCCGCGTGGTGGCCGATGACGTTCATTTGGGCGGTACCCTGGGCCGTTACGCCGTCAAGGACCTCAAGGGCAAGTCCATTGCCGTGATCGACGACCGCACCGCCTACGGTCAGGGTGTGGCCGACGAGTTCGAAAAGGGCGTCAAGGGTGCTGGCGGCAAGATCATCGGCCGCGAGTTCACCAACGACAAGGCGAGCGACTTCACCGCCATCCTGACCAAGCTCAAGGCCAGCAAGCCTGATGTGGTGTTCTTCGGCGGCATGGATGCCGTGGCCGGCCCCATGCTGCGTCAGATGAAGCAGCTGGGCATCGAAGCCAAGTTTGTGGGTGGCGACGGCATCTGCTCCGGCGAACTGCCCAAGTTGGCAGCTGGCACCATGGGCGACGGCCAGGTGGTTTGCGCCGAGGCCGGCGGCGTGGAAGGCGCCGCCAAGAAGTCCATGGATGACTTCTACGCCGCCTTCAAGAAAAAGTTCAACACCGACGTTCAGGTGTATGCCCCGTATGTGTACGACGCCGTCAACGTGATGGTGGCCGCGATGGTCAAGGCCGGCTCGGCCGACCCCGCCAAGTACCTGCCCGTGCTCGCCAAGACCGACGGCTACAAGGGCGTGACAGGCACCATCGGCTTCGACAGCAAGGGTGACATCAAGAATGGCGCCCTCACGCTGTACACCTACAAGGGTGGCAAGCGCGACCAGATCGCCGTGGTGCGTTGATCCCAACTCAGACTTGACGACTTGAAGAGGGCGCCCGAGGGGCGCCCTTTTTTCTGCCCCGACCCAGGTCTTCAACCGGATCTCCACAGGCTTGTGCACAGGCCTGCAGGGAGCCGGACCGTATCATCCTTAGATGTCCACGCTCTTCGAATCGCGCCCCTCTTCAAGCGGCGCTGTCCGCGATGAAGAAGTCGCCCGCCTGCGGGTACCCCCCCACTCCACCGAGGCTGAGCAGAGCGTGCTGGGAGGGTTGCTGCTGGACAACCTGGCCTGGGACAAGTGTTCTGACCTGCTGAGCGAAGGCGACTTTTACCGCCACGAACACCGCCACATCTACACGGCCATAGGGGGCTTGATCGGCTCGAGCAAGCCGGCGGACGTGATCACCGTGTTCGAGGCCCTGCAAAGCTTAGGCAAGGCCGAGGACTGTGGTGGCTTGGCCTATTTGAACGCTCTGGCGCAAAGCGTGCCCAGTGCCTCCAACGTACGGCGCTACGCGGAGATCGTGCGTGAGCGGGCGGTTCTGCGCAAGCTCATCTCCGCCAGCGACGAGATCGCCACCACGGCCTTCAACCCGCAGGGCCAGCCCGTCTCGCAGATCCTGGACGAGGCGGAATCGCGCATCTTTCGCATTGGAGAAGAGGGCTCACGCGGCGGCGCTGGCTTTCAGCCCATGGACAAACTGGTCCAGGCCCTGATCGACCGAGTGCAGGAGCTGGAGGCCAACGGCAGCGAGGACGTCACCGGCATCCGCACGGGCTTCTACGACCTGGACCGCATGACCGCGGGCCTGCAAAAGGGTGACCTGATCGTCCTGGCGGCCCGCCCGTCCATGGGCAAGACGGCCTTCGCCCTGAACATTGCCGAGCATGTCGCAGTGCAGGAAGGCCTGCCCGTGGCGGTGTTCTCCATGGAAATGGGCGCCTCGCAACTCGCACTGCGCGTGGTGGGCTCCCTGGGTCGCATCGACCAGCAGCACCTGCGGACCGGGCGGCTGCGGGACGACGAGTGGGAGCGCCTGCCCGAGGCGGCCAGCAAGCTCAGTGACGCGCCCATGTTCATCGACGAGACACCGGGCCTGAACCCTGCGGAACTGCGCGCCCGCGCCCGACGCCTCGCCAGGCAGTACGGGGGAACGCTGGGCCTCATCGTCATCGACTACCTGCAGCTGATGAGCGGCTCCAGCAACAGCAGCGACGAGAACCGGGCCACCGTCCTGGGCGAGATTTCCCGCGGCATGAAGGGCCTGGCGAAGGAGTTGCAGTGCCCTGTCATTGCGCTGTCACAGCTCAACCGCAGCGTGGAGACGCGGCCGGACAAGCGGCCCATGATGAGTGACCTGCGCGAATCCGGCGCCATCGAACAGGACGCGGACGTCATCATGTTCATCTACCGTGACGACTACTACAACAAGGACTCCAAGGAGCCTGGTGTGGCCGAGATCGTGCTGGCCAAGCAGCGCAACGGCCCGGTCGGCACGGTCAAGCTGACCTTCCTGAAGCCACTGACGCGTTTTGACAACCTCGCGCTGGACGCCAACTGAGCCTCACCCGAAGCAGGCTGCCACGTCATCGCAGCGAAACCATCAATGCTCGCGAGGCGGGCTTCAAGCCCGCAGCACCAAGCCCCCTGAGGAGCGCCCGCTGCGACGGATGCCGGCAATGTGGGTGCTGGGCACGCAGTAGCGCCGCGCCAGCACACCTTGCTGGTCGATCAGGCGGCTGGCGTCAGGGATCTTGTCGTTATAACGCTTCAGAAGCTGGCCCGCCAACTCGATCACCCGCGAGTTGTAGCTGACGTCGCCGTAACGCAGCAGCATCTCAACGGCGCGCTCCAGCTCCTGCTGAAGCGACAGGTCCACGCCGTTTTGTGCAACCTCGCTCGTCTCGGCCAGCGCCTCGCCCAGCCAGGCCTCGACATCCGGGCGGTGCAGCGCCGCGGTGAGCAGGACTTGGTTGGCTGCCTTGGTCACCGCAAAACGTTTGGCGATACGCCGAACCGCCACTTCAAACTCGTCTTTGGGATAACCCTTGTCCATCAGCCGCGCCAGCAGCGACAGGACGTTCATTGCAGCCTCCCGGTCGAAGGCCGGCATCATGTACTCGCTGGCGATCTCGCGCGTGATCTGGAAGGCCCGCCCCGTCTTGCCATTGAGTACGTCCCACAAAACCACGGTGATCCTTTCGAACCTCTTCAGCCGCGTCGATTGAGGGTGCTTGGCAGCCATCTGCGTCAGGTTGTCCAGGGCGATCTGCAATCCGCTGGCCTGCCGTTCGTCGAACCGGATGAAGGCCAGCAGGAGCATGGACAGGTAGTCGAACAACCGGGAGCGCTTGCCCACCGTCCACGCGCGCTCCAGAAGTTCAGACGCTCGAGCAGCATCCCCGGAATAAAAGCCCAGGGTTCCGGTGTGTTGAAGACGCAGGATGGAGTCGGGCGTGAGTTGCGTGGCGTTTTCGAAGGACGCGCGGGCCTCCTCCACCTGGCCCTGCTCCATCTGGACGTGGCCCAGCACGTCATACGCGTCGGCGTTGTCGGGTTCGTCGCTGAGCAGTTCTTCCACCTTGCGCCGTGCCTTGGCGACCTCGCCCTCTGCAAAGTGCGCTCGGGCAACGCCAAGCCGCGCCCAGGGCACGGTCTTGGCCGCCACCACGACCTCGAACAGCTTGGCTGCTTCGGCATTGCGCTTCTGCCGAAGCAGCAACTCTGCCCCGATGCGGGCCGCATAAAGCCAGTACATGCCCCGTGACTCGAAGCGCTGCAGGCACAACTCGGCCGCAACCTCGAAATCACGCAATTCCAGAGCCTGGAAGATGTCACGCAGGACCCGCTTTTTCTGCCTGGCTTCCTTGATGCGCTCGGCCAACGAGTTGGCGGAAAAGGGCTTCAGGATGAAGCCATCTAACGCCGACTCCGCCGCTTCAGCCACCTGGTTGTAGGTGGCCTCGCTGGCGATCATCATGAACACGGTCGAGTAGGGCAGCAGGTTCTCGCGCCGCAACTCTTCCAGCAAGGACAAGCCGGACGCCGACTCGGTGTCGAAGTTGTAGTCGCACACCACCAGGTTGAAATGGCGGTGCTCCAGCATGTTGCGGCCGTCCACCATCTTGGTGGCCTGCCTGACAGTGCCGAAACCAAAATCTTTCAGGTTCTGGAGAGTGACGCTGCGTGAGGTGGCGTTGCTGTCGATGACCAGCGCGCTGTCTTTGCCGACTTCCTCGTCGATCCGGATGGAGCCTTCAAACATCTTTCTCGAAACGCCAACGGGGTGAATGAGGCCGCAATTCCAAACCCTCGTGCGAACCCGCACGGCCCAGTTTGGGGCAGTTTACGCACAACTCCCGCGCTGCGTAAGAAGATGTATGAAGAGCTCAGCCCATGCCGCCCATTTCCGTTGGCTAGAAGAACTTGCAGTCGAGGGGCGAGACCGGTGACTGATGACCTCGACTCAAGTCCGCAACACCAGCCCCCCGGAGGACCGACCGCTGCGCCGGATACCCGCGATGTGGGTGCTGGGGATGCAAAACCGCCGGGCCAAAACGCCTTGCATGTCGATCAGGCGCGTTACGCCCTCGACCTTGCTGGCGTAACGCTTCAGCAGTTGCCCCGCCAGTTCAATGACGCGCGCGTTGTAGGTGACATCCCCGTATTGCAGCAACATCTCAATGGCGCGCTTGGGTTCGTTGTTGAGCGCCATGTCAACGCCGTTCTGGGCCACGCGAGAAGTCTGCGCCAAGGCTTCCGCGAGCCAGGCGTCGACATCGGGGCGGCGCAAGGCCGCGGTCAGCAGCACCTGATTCGCTGCCTTGGAGATGGAAAACCTTCGTGCGATCTGGCGCACCACGTTCTCGAACTCATCGGGTGGAAAGCCATACCGCAGCAGGCGCGACTGCATGGCCAGGATGTTCATTGCAGCCTCCAGGTCGAAGGCTGGCCGCATGCAATTGCTGCTGACATCGCGGGCCAGTTGAAAGCCCCTCTCGCGGCGACCGTTGGCGACGTCGCACAACACCTTGGCGATGTTGTAGAACCGGCGCAGGCGGACGGACTGGGAATGACTGCTGGATATCCGCTCCAGGTTCTCCATCGCCACCTGAAGGCCGGTCAGCTGACGACTGTCAAAACGTATCAAGGCCAGCAGCAGCATCGACAAGAAGTCGAACAGACGAGAGCGTTTGCCTACGGTCCAGGCACGCTCCAGCAACTCCGATGCCCGTGCCGCCGCGCCCGAATAGAAGCTGAGCGTCCCGGTGTGCTGCAGCCGAAGAATGCACTCGGGCGTGAGCTGCGTGGCGTTTTCGAAGGTGGACCGGGCTTCCTCCACCTGACCCATCTCCATCTGTACCTGGCCCAGCACATCGTAGGCGTCTGCGTTGTCAGGCTCGTCACCCAGCAGGTCCTCCACCGCTCTTCTGGCGCGTGCAATGTCGCCTTCGGCGAAGTGGACTCGGGCCAGACCCAGACGGGCCCAAGGCAAGGTCTTGGCCGCCACCACGGCCTCAAACAGCTTGGCGGCATCGGCATTGCGGTTCTGTCTCAGCAGGAGCTCTGCCCCGATGCGGGCGGCGTACAGCCAGTACAGCTGTCGAGACTCGAAGCGCTGCAGGCACAACTCGGCGGCAGTCTCGTAGTCTCTTTGTTCGAGCGCCATGAAGATGTCCCTCAGGACCCGCTTCTTCTGGCGCGCCTCCTTGATTCTTTCGGCCAGGGAGTTGGCAGAGTGGGGCTTCAAGATGTAGCCGTCCAGCGCCGACTCCGCGGCCTCGGCCACCTGGTTGTAGGTGGCTTCGCTCGCGATCATCATGAACACGGTGGAGTAGGGCAGCAGGTTTTCCCGCCGAAGCTCCTCCAGCAAGGCCAAGCCGGAGGCCGATTCCGTGTCGAAGTTGTAGTCGCACACCACCAGGTTGAACTGGCGATGTTCCAGCATGTTGCGGCCGTCCACCATCCGGGTGGCTTGGCGGACCGTGCCGAAGCCAAAGTCCCGCAAATTCTGGACCGTCACGCTGCGGGAAGTGGCATTGCTGTCAATGACGAGCGCACTGTCGTGCACGACCTCGTCATCCAGCTGAATCGAACCCTCAAACATCATCTGCCCGTTGATGACCGGAGCAGAGCCCGTGTCCTGATCGGACGCAGGTTCGGCTCTCTTGATGGCAAAGCTTAAATCGCGCGGAGGCCCGGATTCTGGCGGCTTGAGTCAACGCCTGTAAATCGGCGTGAGCTCGGGGAATCCTACACGAGGCAATCAATATGAAATAGGGAATGCTTATCTGGCAGCGCTCGAAGACAGCGATTCAGCCGTACATCCTTTGCCTACTTGAACAGATCCTTCACCCGATCGGTCCAGCTCTTGGCATTGGGTGAGTGCCGGTCGCCCGCGCCCTTGAACGACTCGTCCAATTCCTTCATCAGCTTGCGCTGGTGCTCGGTCATCTTGACGGGCGTTTCCACCGTGATGTGGCAGTACAGGTCACCCGGGTAGCTGGAGCGGATGCCTTTGATGCCTTTGCCGCGCAGGCGGAAGGTCTTGCCGTGCTGGGTGCCCTCGGGCAGCTCGATCT
>CAYSOD010000194.1:0-7299 GCA_964432385.1 uncultured Rubrivivax sp. | reverse complement strand
CGCCACCGCCCCGGCCTTCAGGCCCGCCCGTTCCAGCGCCTCGCGCGCCGTGGCCAGCTGGGTCTGCCAGATCTCCTCGGCATCGTGTTCGACCCATCCCGGCTGGGGGTAGATCTGGTGGAACTCGCGCTGGGCCATGGCCACGATGCCGCCTTGGGCGTCGAACACGATGCTGCGGGAGCTGGAGGTGCCCTGATCCAGGGCCAGCAGGTGGGTCATCTCAGTCACCCCAGGCGCGGCGGAGGGCAGCGCCACACAGGGCCACCGCTGTGTGGGCCTCCTCGATCACCCGGGCCATGGTGATGAAACCGTGGATCTGCCGCTCAAAGCACACGTACTGCGTGGGCACGCCCGCGGCCGACAGCGCGTTGGCGTACTGCAGGCCTTCGTCGCGCAGCGGGTCGAACCCGGCGGTCAGCACCAGGGCCGGCGGCAGACCGGCGTGGCTGGGCGCGAGCAGGGGCGAGGCGCGCCAGTCGGCCCACTGCGCAGAGTCGGCGATGTAATTGCCGCGGTACCAGCGGATGCTGTCGGTGGTGAGCATGTAGCCCTGGCCGTTGGTCGTATGCGACGGCGCCACCGCCCGCATGTCAGTGGCCGGGTAGATCAGCAGTTGGAAGTGGGGCTGGGCCTGCCCGGCATCACGTTCCACCAGGCACAGAGTGGCGGCCAGATTGCCCCCCGCACTATCACCCCCCACGGCCGTGCGGTGCGGGTCCAGATTCAGCTGAGCGGCATGCGCCCGTACCCAGCGGAAGGCGGCGACACAGTCGTCCACTGCCGCCGGAAAGCGATGCTCCGGGCCCATGCGGTAGTCCACCGACACCACAGCGCAGCCCGCGTCACGCGCCAGCTGCCTGCACAGCACATCATGGGTGTCCAGGTCGCCGATGGTCCAGCCGCCCCCATGCAGGTACACAAGCACTGGCAGCGCCGAGTCCGCAGCGTGTGGGCGGAACAGTCGCAGGGGCACACCGTCGGCCGACAGGTCGCGCACCTCGGCCATCGCCGGTGGGTCGGGTTGGGTGAAGGCCCTGCGGTCACGGTAGAAATTGCGGGCCTGTTGTGGCGTGAGGGTGTGCGTGGGTGGCACCCCTTTCTGGATCATCAGGTCGATCAGCGCACGGGCTTGAGGGTCCAGCATGAGGTCTCCTGGATTTGGAATCTGCTGCGGGGGTGAGGTACCGAGCGTGGCGGCGCTAAGCTCGCGCAAGCTCAATCTGAGTGTATCGACGCCTGTCGGGGCCCCGACCCTGGCGCGCTTGTTGCTTGTTAGCGTGCGCTCCCACGGATGCGTCTACCCGCCTCCGCGGCCTCGCTCCAGAGGAGCCCCTGCCTTCGACCGATACGCTCACAGCCTGCCAGAAGAGCCCTCCAAGAGGGAGCCTGACGCCTCGACAATGCCAGCATGAACCGCCACGACCCAGCAACCGAGGCCTGCCCCTGCGGCCTGCGCAGGCCCTACGCCGCCTGCTGCGGCCGCTGGCACCATGGGCCCCTGCACCTGCGCGCCCCAGACGCCGAGGCCTTGATGCGCTCTCGCTACAGCGCCTTCGCCCTGGGCCTGCACGACTACCTGCTGGCCACCTGGCACCCACAGACCCGGCCCGCATTGATCGAACCTGACCCGGCAGGCTTGCGTTGGCTGGGGCTGGAAGTCAAGGCGCACCAGCAGATGGACGACCGTCACGCCACCGTGGAGTTCGTCGCCCGCCACAAGCTGGGCGGGCGGGCACATCGGCTGCACGAGTTGAGCCGGTTCGAGTGCGTGGGGGAAGCCTGGTTCTACGTCGACGGACAACAGCGCTGACTCAGGCCCGGCCTGAACGGCGACTGCGTGGCTGCAGCTTGTCAAGCTCGGCCATCTGCTGCTTGAGCAGTATCAGCAGCGTTCGGGCGTGTTCCACCGGCAGCCTCAGGGTGCTGACCGAACCGCCCTCGTCGCGCGCCGGGCGCGCCAGCACGAGAGCCTCCAGGCCAATCTCCACCAGGCCCTTGTCATGCCTCAGGGACTTCAAACGCTGGACTTCGATGTCGTAGGTTTTCACGAGGTGTCATGCAAAGCGGGCGAGGCACCATTGTCAAGGCCTGCGGCATGGCCGCTATGCGGTGCACCCGCTCGGGTGCAGTCACCAGAGCAGGCGGCTTACCAAACCTCAGAACCACAGCCAGATGCGGCGCAGCCAGCGGGGGGCGTAGGTGGTCTGAGGCTGATAGAACTGACGAAAGTCGTTTTTCATGGCGGGGTCTTTCGGGGCAGGAGGTAACTGTATGTTTGTACAGTATATGAGCCTGGGCAGAGGCCCGCAAGCCCTGGGGGATCAATCGAGCAGCTCAGCCAAGCGGGTCAGCACCCAATGCACCTCTTCGGGGCTGAAGATCGGCGAGCCCACCAGTCCCTGCGCCATGCGCTGCAGCACGTCGTCGTTGGTGATGCCGAGTTCCCACCGACGTGTCTGCGCCTGCGCCAGCAGCAATTGGGCGAAGTCCTCGCACAGGTCGTACCGCTGTTCGATGAAAGCGGCCGTCTCGGTGGGCCGCGTGCGCCCCGGCGGCACAAACAGCGCCACAAAGGTCGGTGGCACCACGATCTGGGATCCCTCGCTCATCCTGGTCCTCTCGTCCATGCAGGCGTACCGCAGCGCCAGTGGAACACGCACGCCTGGGCGATTCCATAATCCAGCGCGCACTTACGCGCCAGACCCTCGAGCGATCACCCCACCCCTGGAGACCAAAAGATGTTTTCACACGTCATGATCGGCACCAACGACCTGTCCCGCTCCAAGACGTTCTACGACGCCGTGCTGGGCACTTTGGGCGTGCCCGCCGGCCACGTGGACCGGCACCGCGTGTTCTGGCGCACACCCACGGGGGTGTTCTCGACGTCGCTGCCCATCAATGGCGAGCCGGCCACGGTGGGCAACGGCAGCACCCTGGGATTTGCCTGCACATCAGCCGAGCAGGTGCAGGCCTGGCATGCGGCCGGGGTCGCTCACGGCGGCACCACTTGCGAAGACCCACCGGGTGTGCGCGAGGGCGCCACCGGTCAGCTGTACTTGGCATACCTGCGAGACCCCGACGGCAACAAGATCTGCGGTCTGTACCGCATGCCTAAAGCTTGAGCTTGCGCCCTGTCCGCGCCGGGCCTGCGGCTCGGCTGGGGGCCTGCGCCAGAAGTCACCAGGGCAGACGCTGCCCGTCATAAGCCAAGAAGCACCCGCTGTCCTGCGGGCCCAGCGCGTCCAAGGCCTGCAGCATCGCGCGGGCCGCTTCACCCGGCTCGCGCCCGATCTCGTCGCCGCGAAACGGACGCGACAAAGCCGACTTGACCGTGCTCGGGTGCAGGGCGGCGAGCACCGCGCCGGGGTGGGTGCGACGCATCTCGATGGCCGCCGTCTTGAGCATCATGTTCAGCGCCGCCTTCGACGCGCGGTAGCTGTACCAGCCCCCCAGCCGGTTGTCGCCGATGCTGCCGACCTTGGCAGACAGCACGGCCATCACACTGCGCTGGCGGTCCAGCAGTGGCGCAAAGTGCCGCAGCACCATCGCAGGCCCGAAGGTGTTGATGCGAAAGATCGCCTCCATGCCGGCGTAGCCCAGATCGGCCAGTCGCTTTTCGGGCTGCACCGAAGCGGTGTGCAGCACACCGGTGGCCACGACGATGAGGTGGAAAGGAGCTTGATCATGCAGCCGCGAGGCGGCCAGCGCCACGCTGGCTTCCTGCTCGTAATCGATAGCGGGCTTGGTGTGACGGTTCAGCGCCAGGACGCTGGCACACCGCGGATCGACCTGCAGGCCCTGCACAAAGGCCGCACCGAGGGCACCGCCCGCGCCCATGACCAGGGCTCGAAAACCTTCGGGAAGTGACTGCATGCGCAGAGCCTTTCAAGTTACGCCGGGATCACTCGCGCTCCCTTGAACGTCCACCGATTCTGCGGGGTCTCGCACCAGGCTTGCGAAACGGCAATGGGCGCTGGCCGCACGGGCCTACCCTTCACTTGCGCTTTCAAAGGAACTGCCAATTCCGGAGATCGCGAAGTTGAGGCGCCCTCCAAGGGCGAACTGCAACGGCCTTCGGGCCGGATGCGGAGGGACGAGGACAGAACTCAGACGGCTCGTCGACCGAAAGGCCGAGAACCGGGGTCCTCGCCGGACCCGCCACCTCGCAAGAAGTGGCGGGTTTTCTGTGTGTGGAGGGCGGTTTGAGGGGGCCGAAGCATGTTGGACGACGTACGAGACGAAGAAATGGTCGACAGCTTCGGTGCGGTTGCTGCACAGCACCAGCGCGAGCCCGCTCATCTCTCCCCCACACCCCACGCCATCGCTCATCAGGCCGTGGTGCTGGAGGCCCGGTGGCTCGAAGAAACCTGGCTCAATGCGCGGCGCATCCTCAGCGACCACGACCCCTTTCTCCAGGCCCTGCAGTTGCAACGCCGCACAACCGCGCCGGTCACGCCTGCCGCGGTCCGAGACCGGCCGATGAGCCTCATGTGAGGCCCTGAGAAAAAGAAAACGCCCCAACCGGTGACGGCAGGGCGTTGAATCGTGGTGGAGACGAGGAGGATCGAACTCCCGACCTTCGCATTGCGAACGCGACGCTCTCCCAGCTGAGCTACGTCCCCACAATTGCGAACCAGTTTATCAGCGGCCGAACGTGCCGTCACAAGCCGCCTTCAGGCCTGATCGAACACAATTCACAGCTTCGGCGCACCATGCGTTTTGCCGTTGGAGAAGTTGATCATGCCCATGTACGAGTACGCCTGCCAGGACTGCGGCCACGAGTTCGAGACCCTCGTGCGCAGCGGTTCACAACCCACCTGCCCGGCCTGCCAGTCCACGCAGTTGGCAAAGCTCCTGTCGGTCTTTGCCACCGCCGGCTCGACGGGAGCAGCAGCGGCTCAGTCCGCCCTTCCCATGGGGCCCTGCGGCACCTGCGGGCACCCAGAGGGCCCCGGCTCCTGCGCTGTGCACTGACGGAACCGCCACCATGCCCGTGACCCAGATCACCCTGCTACCAGGCTACCCACGGGAGGTGCAGGAGCGCCTGGTGAATCGGGTCTCCGATGCGGTGCGCTCCGTGATCAACAGCGCCGAAGCGGGGACCACCACTTTCATCAACGAGGTGTCCACCTACCGCCGCGACGGGCGGGTGTTTTCGGGTGGCGGCGCGGCTCACCCGGTGGCCAGCGAGGTGGTGAAGTCGTTCCTGGATGCGATGCAGGCGCGGGACCTGCCCCGCGCCCAAAGCCACCTCGCGCCTGGCTTCACCATGAGCTTTCCGGGCGATGCCCGGTTCACGGCGCTTGCAGATCTGGTGACCTGGGGCCGCACCCGTTACCAGCGCGTGGGCAAGCGATTTGAGCGGTTTGACGAGTGCTGGACGCCCGAAGGCACCGTCGTGTACTGTCACGGCACACTGGAAGGCCAGTGGCTGGATGGCAGCGCGTTCGAGGGCATCCGCTTCATCGACCGATTCCTGGTGGAGTCGGGCCTGCTGGTCCGCCAGGACGTCTGGAACGATTTGGCCGAGTACCGGCCCGCTTGAACATCAGGCGGCAAACCAGAGTTCTCATCGGGCAGGCGACGCCAATCAGGTGACGAAGCCCTATAGTGCGAAAGATCGGGGCCACCGAGCCCACTCGAGCCCAATGGCCCTCAACAGCATCCGACTCCAGCGCACATGACCCAGCCAGTTTCCCCAGCCGACACGGGAGACATCGATACCGATGCCATCCCGGCGGACATCCTGCAGGGCGTGGTGATTCCGCCGCGCCCTGCCGTGCTGGCAGATCTGCAAATGGAGCTGCGCAATGAGGACCCGGACATGCGCCGCGTGGCGAAGCTGGCCATGGCCGATGTGGCCCTGACCGCAGCGCTGCTCAAGGCCGTCAACTCCGCAGCGTTTTCCTTGCCCCGCAAGGTCGAGTCGGTGGAACAGGCCCTTTCCATGCTGGGGCTGAAGCGGGTGGTGGCTGTCATCACGGCCATCGTGCTCCGACGCAGTGTCAAGACCGATGGGCCGAACCTGACCCGCTTCTGGGACGTTGCCGCCAAACGCTCGTTTGCGGTGTCCAAGCTGGCGCGCAAAGTCGGAGGAGTGGACATCGACGCAGCACAGGTCTTCGGACTGTTCTGCGATGTGGGCATTCCGATCCTGATGCAGCGCTTCCCGGACTATCCGGCCACTTTGAAGCGATGTGACCAGGAGGACATCCTCCCCTTCACCGAAGTCGAACGCAGGGCGCATGGCACGGATCACGCCTTCATCGGATCGCTGATGGCCAAGAGCTGGGGTATCGCCCCGGTGGTGACCCAGGCCATCCGCTACTCCCACGAGCCGCTGGTCTTCCAGGACCCCAAGGTGCCGGCCGCCAGCATCCGCCTCATCGCGTTCAACCTGGTCGCGGAACTGGCCATCCAGCGTTACAACGGTCTGCACGTCTCCAGGGAATGGAACAAGGCGGGAGACGGCGCGATCGGTGCCCTCATGTTCAGCGAAGACGATCTGGAAGAGTGGATCGAGGAGTTGACCGACGCCTACGCGCAGGGGCTGGACTGAAGTTCAGTCCACCCAGCGCCGCGCGTTGCGGAACATCTGCATCCACGGGCTGAGCGCGGACTTGTCGCGGCCGCTCCAGCTCATCTGCACTTCTCGGAACACCCGCTCCGGGTGCGGCATCATGGCCGTGAAGCGGCCGTCGGCTGTGGTGACGGCGGTCAGCCCGTCGGGGCTGCCATTGGGGTTGAAGGGGTAGGCCTCGGTGGGCCGGCCATGGTGGTCCACGAAGCGGGCCGCACGGTGCACGGCCGCGGCGTCGCCCCGCACCGAGAAGTCCGCAAACCCCTCCCCGTGGGACACGGCAATCGGCAGGCGGCTGCCGGCCATGCCGGCGAAGAACAGGCTCGGGCTGTCCAGCACCTCCACCATCGACAGTCGGGCCTCGAACTGCTCGCTGCGGTTGCGCACGAACTTGGGCCAGGCCTGCGCGCCCGGGATCATGGGGCTCAGGGCGGCCAGCATCTGGCAGCCGTTGCACACGCCCAGGGCCAAGGTGTCGGGCCGGGCGAAGAAGGCGGCAAACGCAGCCTCCAGCGCCGGGTTGAAGCGGATGGAGCGGGCCCAGCCTTCCCCTGCGCCCAGGGTGTCGCCGTAGCTGAAGCCGCCTCAGACCACCAGGCCGCGGAAATCTTCCAGCCGGGCGCGGCCGGCCTGCAAGTCACTCATGTGGACGTCCCAGGCCTCGAAACCGGCCTGGTCGAACACCCAGGCCATCTCCACGTGGGAGTTGACCCCCTGCT
>CAYSOD010000193.1:0-7301 GCA_964432385.1 uncultured Rubrivivax sp. | reverse complement strand
CGCGTCGCCCTTTTCCACGAGCCACTCCAGGTCTTCCTCGGGCGTGCCGATGATGCGGCCCAGCACGCGCATGGGCAGTTGCCGGGCGATGCGCTGCACGGCGTCGAACTCGGGCTCGGCCAGGGCCTGGTCCAGGATCTCGCGGCTGAGCGCGCGGATCTGTTGCTCGAACAGCGCGATCATGGGTTTGCTGAAGGCCTTGGCCAGCAGCAGCCGGGTGCGCGAATGCTCGGGCGGGTCGGTTTCCTGGAAGGTGCGGCGGGCCAGCACCTCCTCCTCGGTCTGGTCTTCCATGCGGATGCCATGGGCCGAGGACAGGGTGGCGTAGTCCCGGTTCAGCGCCAGGATGTCGGCGTGGCGCGTGACGCTCCAGAAGCCCTGGCCGCCGGCGTAGTCGCACCAGGCCATGGGGTCATCGCGTCGCATCCGGGCGAAGGTGGCGTGCGGCGCACCGTGGACGAAGCTGTCATGGCTGGACAGGTCGGCGTGGCCGTCGTCGGTGGGGGTCCAGAGGGTCATCTTGAATCGTCTTCTGGTTGGGAGGCCGTGCAAGCACTCGCAAAACCTTCCACGTCGCCATGCCCCCGAGCTGTCAGGCTCACCTCGATGAACCGCGCGATCCACCGCATGAAAGTCGCGGCGTCCACCGGTTGCTCGATCTCGGTGCTGGCGCGGGCCACCACCGGCGCGCCGAACTTGTGGCCAAAGCTGGCCAGCAGATCGCGCATGAAAGCGCGCGAGAGTTCGGGGTGGTACTGCGTGCACAGGACATGCTGGCCGATGGCGTAGGCGCCTACCTTGCAGAAGCCGTCACCGCCCAGCACCCGAGCCCCAGGGGGTGGGCGCAGCACTTGGTCTTCGTGGGCGGCAAAGAGCGACAGTCGGGGCAGGGCAGGGTCCATCCACGGCTCCTGCGCGGCCAGCGTCGTGTCTGCCACGCCCAGCCGAAAGCCGCCTGTGTTGTGGCCCACCTCGCCGCCCAAGGCCTGGGCGATGAGTTGGTGGCCGAAGCAAAGGCCCACCAAGGCGCGGCCCGCAGCATGCCGTTGGCGCAGGCCCTCGGCAGCCTCAGCCATCCAGGGCTCGGGGCGCGTCACCGAGGCCACGCTGCCCGTGAGCACCCAGGCGTCGGCGGCCAGCAGGTCCGGGGGCAGCTCGCCGTCGCGCGCGTTCTAAGCGCGGTAGGCCCAGCCAGGCCGCACAGCTTGCAGGGCAGCGATGACCTTCTGGGCGTCGTCGGGGTGGCGCCGGGCCAAGGCCGAGCGGTCGGTGTTCATCAGCAGCACGTCCACGCGCACGGCGTGGGGTGTCTGCAAGGCCGCGTCAGGGCTGGGGGCGATGGGCTCGGACATGCCGGGATTCTGGGCAGCGCAATCTCGCGGGTACTATCGATTTCGCGCATTTCCGCGGGCAGGACTTTCCCGCCTGCGGGCTTTCACAGACCTCTTCAGCTCCCGCGCAGAAGCCATGAAGCCGCGCATCGCTCTGCAGTGAATCTCGTGCAACTGACCATTCCCACACCACCGGTCGGCCCAGCAGGTGCCTGGCGACTGGACGCAGCCACGTGCGATGCGCAGCTGCAGGCGCGTGCGCAGCCCGAGTGGCAGCAGGAGTACCGGCAGCTGTCCGCGGGCCGCTTCCAGGGGCGGGTGCGGCATGTGCAACTGCCTGGCATGCGCCTGGTGCACGAGGACAGCAACCGCGTGCTGCACCAACGCGGCGACCTGGGCCGTGGGGCCTACGGTTTTGCCATGCCGCTGGCCTTGTCGGAGCCGGGCTTCTTCCATGGGCAGCGTTTCGATCGCGACTCGCTGCTGCTGGGCCGCAGCGACGAACTGGACCTGCGCACGCCCACCGAGCTGTCGCTGCTGGCGGTGGTGGTGGACACTGACTTGCTGCAGCCCCTTTGGCAGCGCATGTACCAGAAGCCCCTGGCAGGCTGGCTCGAGCACCAGCTGGTGGTGGCTGCCCGGCCGGCCGCGGCCCAAGCGCTGCGGCAGTTACACACCGAGGTGATGAGGCGCCTGCTGGACCCGGCCGGCCCCTGGCAGGAGGAAATGGCGCTGCGGCAGGCGCGCGACACCTTGCTGATCGAGTGGATCGAGGTCATCCCCGAGCGGGTGGACGCCTCATCCTTGCCGACCGCCGCGGCCCGGCGACAGCTGGTGAATCTGGCCGTTGAGCTCATGCTGGACCGGCCGGACAAACCCCTGTCGATGCTGGAGTTGTGCGGCCAAGTGGGCGCCAGCCGCCGCAAGCTGACCTACTGCTTCCAGGACGTGCTGGGCACCAGCCCCATGCAGTACCTGCGTGCCGTGCGCCTGAACGGCGCGCGCCGCACCCTGCAGTCGGGCGAAGCCGCCGCCGTGCAGGACGCGGCCGCGCGCTGGGGCTTCTTTCACATGGGCCAGTTCTCGATGGACTACAAGAAACAGTTCGGCGAGCTGCCCTCGGCCACGCTCAGGCACCGAGCCCGTTGCAGGGCAGGCAGCCCCTCCTGACAAGCAGGCCCGTGGAACGCCCTGAGGGGAGATCAGGCCCCTGATCCTGCGGGCCCTTTGGCGCCGGGCCTTTGGCTGCTGAGGTACAAAGCCGGGTGTTTGTCCGGATGGACCTGCTTTCGCACGGCCCCAGAATTCACCTGATCCCGTTCGTCCGGCCCCTCCTGGCCGGCGCTCAACAGTTTGACGAGTTTCGAGAGGACTGATTCGATGAAGATCGCACGTCGCACCCTGGTCACCGCCGCCGTTTGGGCCGCCGCAGCGGCCTCCAGCGCCCCCGCGTGGGCGCAGAACAACGTCTTGCGCGTGGTGCCGCACTCCAACCTGGCGGTGCTGGACCCGATCTGGACCACGGCCTACATGAGCCGCAACCACGGCTACATGATCTACGACACCCTCTTCGGCACCGACGAGAAGGGCGTGGTCAAGCCCCAGATGGTGGAAAGCTGGACGGAGAGCCCAGACAAGCGGCTGTGGACTTTCAAGCTGCGCAAGGGCTTGGAGTTCCACGACGGCAAGCCGGTGACTGGCGAGGATGTCATCGCCTCCCTGCAGCGCTGGGGCAAGCGCGACGCCATGGGCTCGGCGCTGATGCAGTTCGTGCTGCGCATGGACTCGCCGTCGCCCGACACCTTCCGCATCTTCCTGGGCGAGGCCAACGGCTTCATGATCGAGGCGCTGGGCAAGCCGTCGTCGAGCGTCCCGTTCATCATGCCCAAGCGCATCGCCGAGACCGATGCCTTCAAGCAGATCGAGGAGCACATCGGCTCGGGCCCCTACATCTTCAAGCGCGACGAGTTCAAGCCCGGCGACAAGGCGGTCTACCTGAAGAACCCGAAGTACGTGCCGCGCAATGAGCCGCCTTCGGGCACCACGGGCGGCAAGCGCGTGTTCGTGGACCGCGTGGAGTGGAACTTGGCGCTGCGTGACGCGCAGGCCCAGGTCAACGCGTTGAAGAAGGGCGAGGTGGACATCCTCGAGCAGCTGCCCTTCGACTTCTACGAGCAGGTCAAGGCCGACAAGGACCTGCAGATTCCGAAGTACGCCAACTACGGCCTGCAGTACATGGCGCGCTTCAACCATCTGCACAAGCCCTTCGACAACCCCAAGGTGCGGCAGGCCGTGATCGCAGCCTTCAACCAGGATTCCTTCCTGCGGGCCCAGGTGGGTGTCAAGGAGCTGTACCGCTCCTGCGGGTCCATGTTCATCTGCAACACGCCGTATGGCGCCACGGCCGGCAGCGACCTGCAGATGAAGTCCAACATGAAGAAGGCCCAAGATCTGCTGAAGGCCTCGGGCTACGACGGCACCACCATCGTGGTGATGAAGCCCACCGACCTGGCCAGCATCCAGAAGCTGCCCGACGTGGCCGCGCAACTGCTGCGCCAGGCGGGCTTCAAGGTGGACCTGCAGGCCATGGACTGGCAGACCCTGGTGGGCCGGCGCGCCAAGAAGGATGCGCCGGACAAGGGCGGCTGGCACATGTTCCTCACCGCCTGGCAGGCCTTTGACGTGTGGAACCCCATCGCCAACCCCACCACCGACACGCGTGGCGAGAAGAGCGTGTGGTTCGGCTGGGCCACCGACGACAAGCTGGCGGAGCTGCGCAACCAGTTCATGCGTGCCACCGAAGAGCCCGCCAAGAAGAAGCTGGCCGAGCAGATGCACGCGCGCATGTTCGAGATCGGCACGCACGTGAACCTGGGCGAGTTCGACCAGCCCATGGCAGCCACCAAGAACGTGAGCGGCTTCTTCGTCACCAACGGCAACATCTACTGGAACCTGAAGAAGAACTGAGCCTGAGACCATAAGACCAGGCCCGTCGCAGTGAGCGGCGGGCCCCTTTTTTTGTCTGTCGATGTTGGCCTTTCTCGCGCGACGTCTGCTGTCCACGCTGCCCGTGCTGCTGGTGGTGGCAGTGCTCGTCTTTCTGATCCTGCGCCTGACGCCGGGTGACCCGGCGGCGGTGCTGGCCGGTGACCAGGCCACCACCGAACAGATCGCCATGATCCGGGCCAACCTGGGCCTGGACCGCTCCATCCCGGAGCAGTTTCTGATCTGGTTCGGCCACCTGCTGCAGGGTGATCTGGGCCAGTCCTACTACTACAAGATGGCGGTCACCGACCTCATCGCACAGCGCATCGAGCCCACGCTGTCGCTGGCCGTGATCACCATCACCATCGCGGTGCTCGTGGCCGTGCCCCTGGGTGTGCTGGCGGCCTGGCGATTTGGCAGCTGGCTGGACCGTGGCGTGATGGCGTTCTCCGTGGCGGGGTTCTCCGTGCCGGTGTTTGTCTCGGCCTACCTGCTGATCTGGCTGTTGTCGCTCAAGCTGGGCTGGTTGCCGGTGCAGGGCTACAAGCGGCTGTCTGGGGGCGTGGGGCCTTGGCTTTATCACTTGCTGCTGCCCGCGATCACCCTGTCGCTCATCTACATCGCACTGATCGCGCGTGTGACGCGGGCCTCGGTGTTGGAGACCCTGGGTGAGGACTACATCCGCACGGCCCGCGCCAAGGGTCTACCCGAGGCGCTGGTGCTCAAGCGCCACGCGTTGGCCAACGCAGCCGTGCCCATCGCCACCGTCATCGGCATCGGCATCGCCTTACTCATCGGTGGGGTGGTGGTCACCGAGTCGGTCTATGCCATTCCCGGCCTGGGCCGGCTGACGGTGGACGCCGTGCTCGCGCGCGACTTCCCCACCGTGCAGGGGGTGATCCTGCTGTTCTCCTTCGTCTACGTGCTCGTCAACCTGCTGGTCGACCTGTCCTATGTCTTCTTCGACCCCCGCATCCGGTACTGACTTCGAGTCGTTGTCGGTCGAGTCGGCATCGATCGTCACGCAGCGCACGGCCTGGCAGCGCGTCAAGGCCAACCTGTCGGTGCGCATTGGCGGCGGTGTGATCACCTTGCTGGTGCTGATCTCTCTGCTGGCCCCTTGGCTGGGCACGGTGGACCCATCGCTCTTCGACCCGGCCAGCCGTGACCTGCTGCCCGGCCAGGTGGGCGAGATCACCACGCTGGAGGGCGAGACGCTCAAGCACCGCTTCCTGATGGGCTCGGACAGTTTCGGACGCGACATCCACAGCCGGGTGATCTACGGCACCCAGGTCTCGCTGATCGTGGGCGTGTGCACGGCGGTGCTGGCGTTGGCACTGGGGGTGGTGCTGGGCCTGGTGTCCGGTTTCGTGCGCTGGCTGGACGGCTTTCTCATGCGCATCATGGATGGCTTGATGGCCATCCCCGCCATCCTGATCGCCATTGCGCTGGTGGCCATGTGGCGCGGCAGCCTGGTCACCGTGGTGGTGGCCATCGCCATCCCTGAGATCCCGCGCGTCACGCGCCTGGTGCGCTCTCTCGTGCTCTCCATCCGTGAAGAGCCCTACGTCGAGGCGGCCATCTCGCTGGGCACGCCCACCTGGAAGATCATGTTGCGGCACATCCTGCCCAACACCGTGGCGCCGCTGGTGGTGCAGGGCACCTTCATCTGCGCCTCAGGCATCCTCACCGAGGCCATCCTGTCCTTCCTGGGAGTGGGACTGCCGCCGGAGATCCCCACCTGGGGCAATGTCATGGCCGAGGGCCGGGCGCAGTTCAACCAGTATCCGCACAACATCTTCTTCCCAGGCATCTTCCTGGCCCTGACCGTGCTGGCGGTGAACATCCTGGGCGACGGGCTGCGCGACACGCTGGACCCGAAGATGGCCAAGCGTGGCTGACGGAGCAGCGATGGACTCCACGGCCAGCACCGCCCCTATCCTCGAGGTCCGCGACCTGAGCATCGCGCTGCCCGCGGGCGGCGACCGTGCCAGCGCTGTGCAGCGCGTGAGCTTCACGGTGGGCCGCGGCGAGATCGTGTGCCTGGTGGGCGAGTCGGGCTCGGGCAAGTCGGTCATTGCCCAAGGCGTGATGGGCCTGCTGCCCAAGACCCTGCCAGTGACCTCGGGCCAGATCCTGCTGCAGGGCGAGGACATCACGCACGCGCCGTTGACGCGTCTGCGCGAGTTGCGCGCCACGCGCATGTCCATGATCTTCCAGGAGCCCATGACCGCGTTGAACCCGGTCATGACTTGCGGCGACCAGATCGACGAGGTGCTGCGTCAGCACACGCCAATGAGTGCCGATGAGCGCCGTGCCAAGGTGTTGGAGATCGTGCGCGAGGTGCTGCTGCCTGACCCCGAGCGCATCATCGCCAGCTACCCGCACCAGCTCTCGGGCGGCCAGCGCCAGCGCATCATGATCGCCATGGCCCTGGTGCTGGACCCGGTACTGCTGATCGCCGACGAACCCACCACGGCGCTGGATGTCACCACGCAGGCGCAGATCCTGAAACTGGTGCTGGACTTGCAGAAGCGCCATGGCACGGGCGTGCTCTTCATCACGCACGACTTCGGCGTTGTGGCCGAGATCGCCCACCGCGTGGCGGTGCTGCGCCTGGGCGACATGGTAGAGCTGGGCCCCCGCGACCAGGTGCTGCGCCAACCCGAGCACGCCTACACCCGCATGCTGATGTCCTCGGTGCCCACGCTGCGTGTAGACGAGCGGCCCGTGGACGCCACTGCCCCCGTGGTGCTGAAGGTCACCGGCCTGCAGAAGACCTATGACGACCGCAGCTGGTTCGGCGCCCGCCGGCAAGTGCACGCGGCCAAGGGCGTGAGCTTCGAGATCCGGCGAGGGCAGACGCTGGGCATCGTGGGCGAGTCGGGCTCGGGCAAGAGCACGGTGGCGCGGTGCATCGCTCGCCTCATCGACCCCAGCGCCGGCTCGGTGATGCTGGGTGGTGCGCTGCCCGGTGAGCAGGCG
>CAYSOD010000192.1:0-7327 GCA_964432385.1 uncultured Rubrivivax sp. | reverse complement strand
AACGTAGGCGCCGATGTTGACGTAGGAGGGCATGAGCACCACGCCCTTGCCCATGAAGCTGCCGCGGCGCGCCACGGCCGGCGGGACCACCCGAACGCCGCTGGCGCGCATTTGTGATTCCGACAAGCCCTCGAACTTGGTGGGCACCTTGTCAAAGAAGGCCAGCTGTCCGGCATGCATCTGGCGGTTGTCGTTGAGCCGGAAGCTCAGCAGCACGGCCTTCTTCACCCACTGGTGAACCTTCCACTGCCCCACAGCCTCGCGCTCGGCCACGCGCAAGCGCCCGGCGTCCAGCTCGGCGATCGTGCGGTCGACGGCGTCTCGCACTTCTGCATTCGATACGGCGTCGGGGTCCGCACGGTGGTCCCAGGCGGCTTCGATGATCTGTTGGAGCAAGGGTGTCATGAGGAGAAGTTGCGGGTGAAGTGGACGATGCGTTCGGCGGCTTCGACGCACTCGTCGGCGCCAGCCACCAGGGCCAGGCGGATGCGGCCCGTCCCGGGGTTGAGCCCGTGCGCGGAACGCGCGAGCAGCGACCCGGGCAGGACCGCCACATTGTATTGAGCGAGCAGCCTCAGCGCGTAGGCCACATCGTCGCCGCCAGGTACCCTCGCCCAGAGGTAGAAGCCGGCGTCCGGCAGGTGCACGTCCAACACCGCGCCGAGCATGGGGGTGATCTCGGCAAACTTGCGGCGGTACAGCACGCGGTTGGCTTCCACATGGGCTTCATCGTTCCATGCGGCGATGCTCGCCCGCTGCACCACGGAGCTCATGGCGCTGCCGTGGTAGGTGCGGTACAGCAGGAACTTCGCGATCAACCCCGCATTGCCGGCCACGAAGCCCGAGCGCATGCCCGGCACATTGCTGCGCTTGGACAGGCTGGTGAAGGCGATCAGCCGCCTGAAGTCCTCACGCCCCAGGGCCTGGGCCGCCTGCAGGCCACCGAGGGGAGGCTCCTGCCCAAAGTAGATCTCCGAGTAGCACTCGTCGCTGGCGATGACGAAACCATGCCGGTCACTGAGTTCGAACAGGCGCTCCCACTCCTGCAGCGGCATCACGGCCCCCGTGGGGTTGCCGGGCGAGCACACGTACAGCAGTTGCGTGCGCGCCCAGGTGGCCTCATCGATGTCATCCCATCGGGCTGCGAAGTTGCGGGACGGGTCGCTGTTGGCAAAGGCGGTCTGCGCGCCGGCCAGCAGGGCGGCACCTTCGTAGATTTGATAAAACGGATTGGGGCAGACCACGGTGGCGCCCGGCCGCGTGGCGTCGATGACGGTCTGGGCCAGCGCGAACAACGCCTCACGCGAGCCGTTCACCGGCAGCACCTGCGTCTGCGGGTTGACGCTCACCCCATAGCGGCGCTGCAACCAGCCGGCCACTGCCTCCCGCAGCGCGGGTTCGCCCGCCGTGGCCGGGTAGCTGGACAGGCCGGGCAGTGCCGCCACGAGCGCCTCTTCAATGAGCGCAGGGGTGGCATGGCGCGGCTCGCCAATCCCCAGGCTGATGGGCTTCAACCCCGGCGCGGGCTGGATGCCCTGGGTGAGTTCACGAAGGCGTTCGAAGGGGTAGGGATGCAGTCGCTGCAGCAAAGGGTTCATGCTTGAGATTATCCCGGCCGCACCGATGCCGCTGCGCGCGCTACAGGCGGCCGATGCAGCGCGGGGCTCCGCAGCGGCAGGTCAGGCGACCCTCGTGATGCGTCGGACCGTAGTCCACCGTCACCTCCTGTCCCAAGGCAATGTCCCGCAGCGCATAGAACTCCACCCGGCCGTTGCGGATGCACAGGCGCGCGTTGGGCTGGCAGGAGTGGTTGGTGTAGCGCATGGGGTCGGTCGAGCGGGTGAAGTCGATGGCCCTGCGGCTTGACAGCTCCACGATCATGATGCGTTCGCTGCGGGTGGCCCGGATGCGGGCCTCCTGCACGCTCACCGACTCTCCGCGGATCTCGCCAATCTTTCGGCGAGCAGGGATGGGCTCCCCGGCGAAGGCGCCCAGACCATCGATGGCGCTGGGCCGCACCTGGACGTCGAACTTCTGGTAGGCCGGGCGTTCGATCGTGGGTGAAGGCACGGGGGCGGCCGTATTGCCGGGGGCGGCGCTGCCCATCAGCCCGGGCGCTCCTTGCGACCGGCGTCCCGCAGCTCTGCGGTCATGGCGGCTGCTGTCTGCCAGGCCCGTTCCATCGCGGCTTGCGCCGCCGTGAAGCCACCAACCGGCTGCGACAGCTCCCGGGCCCGCTGGACCTGCCCGGATTCAAGGCAGCGGGCCAGCTCAAGAAGGTCATGCCAAGGCCCGGTCTTGTCGACCAAGGCCGCATGGGACTCCTCCGACAGCCCCAGCGGCCTGAGCAGATCCTCCATGGGCTGCTGCATCATCACGTCCAGCAGGGACAGCAGCCCGGTGGTGTAGAGCGTGGCCGACTTGCCCCATACCTCGGCCGCCAGACTCTCCATGAAGTGGGCGCGCGTCAGCGCAATCTCCTGCAAGGCCACCGAGCTGGTTCTGCCCTGGGCGCTGGCCACCAGCATGATGGTCAGCCACCTGAACAAGGCCTGACGCCCCAGCAACTGCAAGGCCTGGTCGACCGAATCGACCTGCCGTTTCAGGCCCAACATGGGGCTGTTGGCGTACCGCAAGAGGCGGTAGGTCAGGTCGACGTCGGCCCGGATTTCATTGCCCAGCGCACGGGTGTCGGGCTCGTTCATGGCCCGGTTGATCATGCGGCACAGGCGTTGCAAGTTCGGCGACAGCGTTCCGGACTCCCGTCGTTCGCCCACCCGGTCGAACAAGCCTGTGACCATCTCGAAGGGCCCCCTGATCGCCGCCTCCAGGTCATCGATGGTGCGCAGACCAGTGGCCATCAACTGACAGCCCGGTGCCACCTTGCGGCAGGCCTGAGCTCGCTCCAACAGGGCTTCCAGGCTCAACTGCGCGGCATCCATCACCACAAAAGAGGCGCCTGCGCGCGGCATGCCGTAACTGCCCAGTTGACCGCCCCGGGCCTTCACGGCTTTGGACCACGTGGCCTCGTCGGAAGACTTGGCCATGGGGTCAGACAGGGCAAACATCATTCCTGGCGTCACCTTGTCGATCACGTCCTGCGACGACAAGGTCTCTGCCGTGACGAGCGCCATCGCGATTCGGCCTGAGGCCACGGTGCTGGTCATGCCATCGAGCAACAGGCCCGCCAGATCGGCGGTTGACAGCACAGGCGACTGTGGAGCGACGACGGAGACCTCGAAACCCGCCAGATGCCCGTTGCGGTGGAGAAGAGGCCGGCGCTGCAAGCGGCCCGGTGAAGCTGCAGCGCCTGGCCCCGCCGCCCGGTCGGCAGGCTGGACGTCGACGTTGGTGGGGCCCTGCGGCTGCCGGGCGCTGGCTGCATCGGCCGCTGTCGAGCCCTGCGGTCCTGGGCGCTCAGACTCCTGAGCAGGTGCCCCGGAGCGGAACAGTTTTCCCAGCCAGGACGCCATGCGGCTCAACACTCCCAAGCGACTTCCGATCGGTCTGAAGGAAGTGATCCTGTCATGCTCATCCTGTCACGTCTGTTGATGGGGTTCTCTCGCCAGATGCACCGCAGGCGCAAGCTTCCAGCCTTTTTTGCGGTGCTCCACCGTCACATAGGTACGGATACCGCCGCGCACGTACCAGTCGGCGTGGATGCGGGCGAACCGGGGCGAGATGGCCTTGACCAGGTCCGACAGGATGGCGTTGGTGACCTTCTCATGGAAGGCGCCCTCGTTGCGGTAGCTCCAGAAATACTGCTTCAGGCTCTTGGTTTCCACACAGTAGCGGTCGGCCACGATCTCGATCTGGAAGTGCGCAAAGTCGGGCTGCCCGGTCAGCGGGCACAAACAGGTGAACTCGGGGACGTCGAAGCGGATCACGTAGTCGCGCTCGGGAGCCGGGTTGTCGAAGGTGTCCAGCTGGCGGCTCGGGGCGCTAGGGGGGACGGCGGGCTTGGGGCGTTGGGTCCGGGTGGGCATGGGGCAAGGTGGGGGCGGTGGGTGCCCTCAAAGGGACATTACTGGAAGGGCGCGATGCTATCATCGCACATGGTTTCCGGTGGTGCATCGGCAGCTTTTTTCCAATCAAATCAACAGCTTAGAGTTCTTCTGGTCCGGACGCGCCGCAGCCTCCGAGGCCTCTTGCCATGCGCCTGAACCAGATCAAGCTCTCGGGCTTCAAGTCCTTCGCCGAGCCCACCACTTTTCAGCTTCCGGGCCAGTTGGTGGGCGTGGTCGGCCCCAACGGTTGCGGCAAGTCCAACATCATGGACGCGGTGCGCTGGGTGCTCGGCGAAAGCAAGGCCAGCGAACTGCGAGGTGAGTCCATGCAGGACGTCATCTTCAACGGCTCAGGCCAGCGCAAGCCGGCCAACCGCGCCAGTGTCGAACTCGTTTTCGACAACGCCGATGCCCGAGCTGGCGGCCAGTGGAACACCTTCAGCGAGATTGCCGTCAGACGAGTGCTTACTCGCGACGGCACCAGCAGCTACTACATCAACAGCCAGCCTGTGCGCCGGCGTGATGTGCAAGACGTCTTCCTGGGCACGGGCCTGGGCCCGCGGGCCTACGCCATCATCGGCCAGGGCACCATCAGCCGCATCATCGAGTCCCGTCCTGAAGAATTGCGGCTTTTCCTGGAGGAAGCCGCCGGTGTCTCCAAGTACAAGGAGCGCCGGCGAGAGACCGAAAACCGCCTGAAGGACACCCGGGAAAACCTCACCCGAGTGGACGACATCCTGCGCGAGCTCAACGCCAACCTGGACAAGCTGGAAAGGCAGGCCGAGGTGGCCCAGCAGTACCGCTCCTTGCAGGACCAGGGCACGCTGAAGCTGCACCAGCTGTGGTTCCTGAAGCACCGTGATGCGGCCGGTGAAGAGGCCCGCGTGCGTCAGGCCGCCGCCGAGGCCGCCATCGCCCTGGAGGCGCGCCTGGCCGAGCTGCGCCAAGTGGAGGCCGAGCTGGAGACCGTGCGCCAGGCGCATTACGCGGCCGCTGACCGGCTGCATCTGGCGCAAGGCGCCCTGGCCGACGCTGCGCTGGAGGTCAGCCGCCTGGAGGAGCGCATCCGTTACGTGGTGGAGAGCCGCCAACGCGTGGAACAGCGCATGGCCGATTTGCGTGCGCAGCAGGCCCAGTGGGCCCAGCGGCAGGACGACGCCCAGGCCGAGCTCGAAGGCATTGCTGCGGAGATGGATGCAGCTCAGGAGCAGGGCGAATTGCTCGAAGCCCAGGCCCAGGAGCAGGCCGATGGCCTGCCCGCTTTGGAGGA
Organism: uncultured Rubrivivax sp.; assembly: GCA_964432385.1. Lineage (GTDB taxonomy): Bacteria > Pseudomonadota > Gammaproteobacteria > Burkholderiales > Burkholderiaceae_C > Rubrivivax. The sequence continues at coordinate 2,050 of CAYSOD010000192.1, read as the reverse complement.
CGCCGTACGCGCCGCTCAGAGTGTGGCCAATGCCCAGCGAGCAGCTGCCGGGCAGGTGCAGCAGCAGATCCAGGTGCTGGCCGCCGAGAGCCGAAGCGTCGAAGAACAGTCACGCCAGCTGCAAAGTCGCCGTGAAAGGCTGGCTGGTGAGCGCCAGGCACTGGCGCGGCCCGATCAGGATGGCATCGACCAGCTCAAGCTTCAGGCCGATGCGGCGCAGGAGCAGCACACGGTGGCCGAAGCCCGCTTGCACGAGCTGCAGGACGAGGTGCCGCGGCTGGACGAGCAGCGCCGCGAACAGCAGCAGGCGGCCAACAGGGAAGCCGCCCGTCAGTCCGAGTTGGCGGCGCGCCTGGAGGCTTTGCGCGCCCTGCAGGAAAAAGTCCAGACCGAGGGCAAGCTCAAGCCCTGGCTGTCGCGCCACGGTCTGGATGCGCTGCAAGGCCTGTGGACGCGTGTGCACATCGAGCCCGGCTGGGAAACCGCGCTGGAATCCGCGCTGAGAGAACGCTTGAGCGCCCTGGAGGTGGGCCGGCTGGACACGGTGAGAGCCTTTGCGCAAGATGCGCCGCCCGCCCGCCTGGCCTTCTACAGCCCCCCCGTGGCCGTGCCGCCCGACGAGCACCGCACCCTGCCACGCCTGGCTGACCTACTGCGTTTGGGTGACGCGAGCCTCAAGGCCTTGCTGTCCGATTGGCTGGAAGGCGTCTACACCGCGCCCAGCCTGGAGCAGGCGCTGGCAGAGCGTTCGCGCCTGACCCGCGGCGAGGTCATCATGACCCGCGAAGGCCACGCCGTCTCACCGTTTGCAGTGACGTTCTACGCACCGGACTCGGAGCAGGCCGGCATGCTCGCGCGGGCCCAGGAGATCGAGAACCTCGACCGGGCATTGCGCGGCCAGCAGCTCATGGCCGACGAGGCGCGCACGGCCCTGGTGCGCCTGGACGCCGCATTCACCGAGGCCAGCCAGCGCCTGGTGGGCGCCCGGCAGGAAGCTGCGCAGGCGCAGTCACGTGCCCACCAACTGCAGGTGGAGTGGATGCGACTGGCCCAGCAGGCCGAGGCCGCGCAGACCCGGCGTGGTCAGCTGGACGATGAACTGGCCGAAGTGGACGCCCGCCTGGAAGAACTGCTGGAACGGCGCGCCACGGGCGAAGCTCGCTTCGAGGAGCTGGACCTGTCGCTGGCCGATGCCCAGGAACGACACGCCCAGCTCGAGGAGGCAGTGATCGACGCCGAGCGTGCGCTGTCCGATGCCCGCGAGCAGCAGCGTTCGCTGGAGCGCCAGTCGCAGGAGGCGCAGTTTCAGGTGCGCGCTCTGGCAGCCCGGCGAGCCGAGCTGCAGCGGGTGATCGAGACTGCCGTCCAGCAGATGGACAACAGCGCGCAGGCCGGCACCCAATTGGAGATGGAGCTCGGCGCCTTGAACGACGCCGCCGCCCAAGCCGGGCTGCAAGCCGCGCTGGCCCTGAAGCTGGAACGTGAGCAGCAATTGGGCGCCGTGCGCAGCGAGTACGACGACCTGACCACCCGACTGCGCAGCGGTGACGAGCGCCGTCTGGAAGCTGAGCGCAGCCTGGAGCCGCTGCGCGAGCAGATCACCAAGCTGCAGTTGGAAGTTCAGGCAGCGCAGCTTGGCGGCGCCCAGTACATGGAGCAGTTGCAGGCCGCTTCTGTGGACCTGGAGTCGCTGGCCCGCTCCATCGAGGAGGGTGGCGTGCGCCTGTGGGGCCTGCAGGGCGAGATCGATCGCATCCAGCGCGAGATCGCTGCCCTGGGCGCGGTCAACCTTGCAGCGCTGGACGAATTGACCGCTTCGCGTGAACGCAAGACCTTTCTGGACGCCCAGAACGCCGACCTTCTGGACGCCATCGGCACGCTGGAAGATGCCATCCGCAAGATCGATCTGGAGACGCGCGACCTGCTGCGTCAGACTTTCGAGCAGGTGAACGAGCACTTCGGGCGCATGTTCCCCAGCCTGTTCGGCGGCGGCTCCGCCCGCCTGGTGATGACGGGCGACGAGATCCTGGACGCCGGCGTGCAGGTCATG
>CAYSOD010000191.1:0-7350 GCA_964432385.1 uncultured Rubrivivax sp. | reverse complement strand
TTGGACGCTGAAGCTGGACGGCGAGCTCGGCTCCATCGAGTGCGGCAAGCGAGCCGACTTCTCTGTGCTGGAAGCCGACCCCACCGCGGTGGGCCCCGAGCGCCTGAAGGACGTGCGGGTTTGGGGCACGGTGCAAGGCGGCCGCGTGTTCCAGGCGCCGTGAGCGCAGCGACGCCCGCCATCGTGATCGGTGGCTACCTGGGCGCGGGCAAGACCACGCTGGTCAACCACCTGCTGCGCCATGCCGAGGGGCGGCGGATCGCGGTGCTCGTGAACGACTTTGGCGAGGTGTCCATCGACGCCGACCTGATCGTGGGGGCCGAGGGCGGCGTGCTGAGCCTGGCCGGCGGCTGCGTGTGCTGCAGCTTTGGCAGCGACCTGGTGGGCGGCTTGACCAACGTGCTCCAGCGTCAACCGCCGCCCGAGGTGGTGCTGATCGAGACCAGCGGCGTGGGCATTCCGTCGGCCGTGGTGCGTGCCGCCAGCCTGGTGCCAGGTCTGCGGATCGAGGCCACCGTGGTGGTGGCCGACGCCCCGACGGTGCGGGAACGCGCGGCGGACCGCTACGTGGGCGACACCGTGCGCCAGCAGCTGGACGACGCCGACCTGTTGCTGCTCAACCAGACCGACCGGGTGGACGCACCGACGCTGGCTGCGCTCCAGGCCTGGTGGTCTGCCAGCCACCCCCGCACGCCCTTGTGGCCCACGCAGCACGCGCAGGTGCCTGCAGAAGTGGTGCTGGGGCTCGCGGATGTTTCACGTGCCGAGACAGGCCCTCTGCGCCCGGTTGGTGCGAGCAGCTTTGCGCCGCGACTGAAGCCCTCGGTGCCGGCCTCCGAGGTCTTCGAGTCCGGCTCTCTACGTTTGGAGGGGCCGGTGGATGTGCAGGCCTTGACCGCCGAATGGGCGGCCTCGGCAGGACGGGTGGTCCGGGCCAAGGGCATCGTCGAGGATCTGCAGGGGCGGCTGGTCAGCGTGCAATGGGCTGGCCACCGGGCCCATGTGGAGGCGTGGACGGCCCCCATCGATCCGCAGCGGGTGGGCCTGGTGGCGTGGATCGGGCTGCGCTCGCCGAAGCCCTGAGTACGCTTGACCAGTCTGCGCACGCTCGCTCAAGCGCGCCAGAGACCGTCATCAGCGTTGAGCGCTCAGGGCGCTGCGCCGCTTGGGAGGCTGGCCCGTTGCCAGTCTTCCCGCAGGCGCTGCAAGGCACCACGCGCGGCGTCGAAATCGAAAGCCGACGCCAGCTGCACCAGCTCCTCGGCGGTCGGCGCTCCCGGCCCGAGCAGCCTGGCCAAGGCCTCGGCGCGCTCTGTGGCCTCGGGGCTGAAGTCAACCAGGAGCGCGTCAAGCTCTTCCAGGGCGGCTTCGACCGCGGCCGGGTCGACGGTCGGTGGCGCGGCCACCGTGGTGGCCGCAGGCGCTGAGTGCTCGGCTCGCGGCGATGGCGCGACCAGCAAGCCCTGATCGGCGGCCCACTGCGTCAGGTCCGCCATCAAGGGCTGCAGGGCGGCGCGCATGAGCGTCATCTGCTGCGGCAGTGTCGGGCTCAGACCTTGCCGCAGTGCCGCTTCCAGTGCTGCCGCAGCTTGCTGCAGATCGGTGGCGCCCAGGGTGCCGGCCACCCCCTTGAGGGTATGGGCCATGCGCTCCGCCCGCGACAACTCACCCGCTGCGATGGTGGCCTCCAGCGCCTGCACGTCCTGGCCGTGGTCCTGGACGAGGTCGGCCAGCAGCTTGCGCAGCAGCGTGCCGTTACCGCCCACGTTGGCCAGCGCCACGCTCACGTCCAGTCCCGTCACGACCGAGGGCAGCAAGGCCACGGCGTCGTCGCTCCGAGAGGGCGTCGCGGCCTTCTCCGCGCCCTGCGTCTGGCCTTCGGCGGTGGGGGTTGAGACGGGGGTGAGGGCGGGGATGTCTGTGGCGCTGCGTTGCCTGCGCGGTATCCACCGCAACAAGGCCTTGAACAGCTCTGCCGGGACCACGGGCTTGGCCAGGTGGGCGCTCATGCCGGCCTGCCGGACCTTGGCACGGTCTTCGGCCATCACGTTGGCCGTCATCGCGAGCACCGGCAGGTCCTTCCAGGCCGGGTTCTGGCGGATGTGCTGGGTGGCGGTGTAGCCATCCATCACGGGCATCTGCAGGTCCATCAGCACCACGTCGTAGGAGGCTTGGTCCAGCCGATCCAGCGCCTCCTGGCCGTTGTGGGCCAGCTCCACCACCAGCCCCGCCTGCTCCAGCAGCTCGCGGGCCACCTGTTGGTTGATGGCGTTGTCCTCCACCAGCAGCACGCGTGCGCCCTGGATGCCTCGCAAGGCTTCGAGCTGGGACTGTGCGGCCGGGCCGGCCGGCCGCGGCCGGGCGCGTACCCCATGCTGCGCGCCGGGGGCCCCCATCACCCCCAGCATCACCCTGAACAGCACCGTCGGGCTTACAGGTTTGGCCAGGGCCTCGTCCACTTCGGCCCACCCAGGCGCCTCGTCATCGGCCATGGTGCTGGCCCCCGTCAGCAGGATCAGGCGGGGCACGTGGTGCAAGCCCTCGAGCAGCTTGATGCGGTGCGCGGCGGTGAGCCCCCGCAGGCCGGGCAGGCGGTCGTCCATCAGCACGAGGCGGACCGGATCGTCACCGTCCAGGGCCTTGAGGCGCTCGATCGAGGCCTGCGCGTGGGCGCAGACCTCCACGCGGCAGCCCCACTCCTCCAGGTGCAAGCGCAGCACTTCCTGCACATGGGGGTTGTCGTCCACCACCAGAACGCGCAGCCGCTGCAGCGCATCGCTCTGGGTTGACAAGGCCGCGGGGGAGGCCTGCCCGAGGCCGAATTCGAGCTCGAACTGGAAGTCGCTGCCCGTGCCCGGCTCGCTGTCCACCCAGATGCGGCCGCCCATCATCTCCACCAACTGCCTGGAGATGGCCAGGCCCAGGCCGGTGCCGCCAAATCGCCGCGTGGTGGAGGCATCGGCCTGCGTGAAGGGCCGGAACAATCGCTGCACCTGTTCTGGCGTCATGCCCATGCCGGAGTCCTGCACCGAAAAGCGCAGACGCACCCGGCCACCGGCCTGCTCCACCACACGGGTGGCCACCACGATGTCACCGGCCTGCGTGAACTTGCGCGCGTTGCCGCACAGGTTGGTCAGCACCTGACCCAGGCGCAGCGGGTCGCCCACCAGATGCACGGGCACATCGGGCTGCCGGGCAAACAGCAGCTCCAGCCCCTTTTCCTCCACCTGCACGCTCATGACGGAGGCGAGCTGGCTCATCACCTCGTCCAGGTTGAACGGGATCTCCTCCAGGTCCAGCCGGCCCGACTCGATCTTGCTGAAGTCCAGGATGTCGTTGAGCAGCCCGAGCAGGCTGAGCGCCGCCTGCCTCACCTTGCCCAGGTAATCCTGCTGCCGCGCGGTGAGCTCGGTGCGCAGGGCCAGTTCGGTCAGGCCGATGATCGCGTTCATCGGTGTTCGAATCTCGTGGCTCATGTTGGCCAGGAAGCTGCCACGGGCATCGGCCGCCGCCTGCGCGGCGTTGCGGGCATCCTTGAGCGCGTCTTCGAACTCGATCTGCTGCGTGATGTCACGCACGACCGCTTCGATGCCGCTGAGCTCGCTGTTGGCGTCGGCGTCCAGGTGGCTGGAGATCTCCACCCAGACCAGACCACCGTCCTTGCGCCGCGCCTGACCACGGAAGTTGCGCAATTGACGGCCCGACATCAGCGTGGCCACCAGATGCTCCCAGTCCTCGTGGCGCGCGTACAGCGCCTTGCTCGGGCGGCCCAGCAACTCTTCGCGCGAGCCATACCCCAGCATGGTCACCAGGGCATCGTTCACCATCACCAGCGTGTCATCCATGCGGGCGCGGACAAAGCCATCCAGCATGTTGTCAATCGCCCTTTGGAGCCGCCGCTGCTGCTCGCGCAGCGTGTCTTCCTGGTCTTTCAGCCGCGCGGTGGTGCGGTCGCGCTCGATGGCCACGCTCGCCAGCTGAGCCATCTCGTTGATGATGTAGAGGTCAAGGTTGTCGGGCTCCAAGGCGGTGGCGTGGCACACGGTGAAGGTGCCCAGCACACGGTCGGCCCGGCCCACGATGGGCTCTGACCAGCTGGACATCACGCCAGCCTGCTCGGCCAGGCCCGGCAGGCCGGCCCAGGTGGGGTGCCCGTCGGCGTGGGCCACGACGCAGCGCTGCCCGGTCAAGGCTGCCACGCTGAACGTGCCCTTGTCCTGGCCCATCTCCAGCCCCTGGAGCCCTTGGTCAAAGCAGGCCGGCATGCTTTGCGACAGGCTCAGCCTGATGTGGCGGCCCTGCGCGTCCAGCACCTGCACGCTGCAAAGCGAGCCCAGCGACATGGCCTCGACGTCCTGCACCAGCTGCAGCAGGATGTCCCGCAAAGGCTGGTCACCCGTGATCATCTCCATGGCCCGGCTGCGAATGGCCTCCAGCTCCTGGCCGCGCCGGGCGTGGGTGATGTCGAAGCCGAACGAGAAGTTGATGCCGACGTTGTCGGCATAGACCGGACCCACGATGCGGTGGCGCTCGAGGTACCTGACGCGGCGCCCGTGCCGCGAGCTGAGCCGGACCTCTGATTTCAGGTGCTGGCCCGGCGGGTGGGCGAAGGCTGCTTCAATCTCCGCAGCGGATTCCGCATCCAGCACCTCGCGCAGGTGGCGCCCGATCACGGCCTCGGGTTCCGAGCCGATGATGTCAGCCAGTTCGCGGTTGATGTAGACGTAACGGTTTTGCTTGTCGGTGATGGCCAAGTAGCCTGGGAAGGCGTCCAGCAGCATGCGCAGATGGGTCTCGCGCTCGCGTACGGCGTGCTCTGCGGACTGGCTGGCCGCAGAGAGCTCGTTGGCCCGACGGTGCTCCTCCTGCAGCCGCTCCTGGGCGGCCGCCATGCGGCGGGTCCACCACAGAAAGCCAGCCAGCAGCGAGCCCATCAGGAACAGGGTCGACACGATGGTGAACACCGATTGGCGGCGCAGCGACCGTACCGATGCGACCGCCTCGATGCGGTCGATCTCCGTCACTACACCAAGGCCGTACCGGGGCGCCCAGCGCCAGGCTCCCATGACCTCCACGCCGCGGTAGTCCAGGTAGCCCTGCAGGTCGATGCCGTCGCGCCGCTGCACCAGCTCCTTGGCGGCGCGTGTGAGCACCGGCAAGGCAGTGCCCGGGCTCGCGCCGGCTGCGGCAGCGGGCTCGGCCACCGGCGACCCCCGCGAGATGCCTTCGATCTCGAACCGGCTGGGCGTCAAGAGCACACCATCGGGTGAGACGGCGTAGGTCTCGCCGCTGCGGCCGGTGCGCGCCCGCTTGAAGATGTCGTCGAAGTGAACGCGCGGGTCGATCACCAGGACCAGCACGCCGGGTTCCATCTCTGCCCCGCGCGGCCAGATGGCCGCGGCGGCGAGGATCACCTGCCCGGCCTGGCCGAGTGCCAGGCCGCGTGGCCAGGACATGGGCAGCGTGACATGCGTGTAGCGTGGGCCAACCAGGGTCTTGCGGATCAGGTCCTGCGCCGCAGGGTCGTCCAGGGTCTGGCCGGCCAGGGTGCCGCTGTCGGCCAGCACCCGCCCCTGCGAGGTGGCCATCAGGTAGCCCACCACCCCGTGGCGTTGCAGCGTGGGCGCGAGCAGGGCCCTGAGATCGGCGCGCCACTGCGCCACCTGGCCGGAGGCGTCGGTTGGGCCGGCCTGGCGAAGACGTCCGTGCAGCTGCACCAGGGGCTCGAACGAAGCCACCGCCTTGACGCTGTCTTCGCGTTCCTCCAGCCAGCGTTCGGTCTGTTCCACCACGCCGTCGAGCTGGGTCTGCAGGGCCAGCCGCCAGGCCTCCTGCTGGGCTTGGGCCAACTCCCGGGTGTTGAGGATGACAAAACCCGTGATGCAGGCCGCCACCACGGCGGCGGCCAGCAGCAGCCAGCGCAGCTGCCGGGAGCCAGCGGGGCTTGCAGGGTCTGCCAGCCTTGCCGGGCTTGCGGGCGCGGTCTCAGCGCTCATGAACCGTCGCTTGCTCCATCCTCAAGGCGCCACGCTGCCTGCGGCGTGCGCTTCATAGGCGGCTGCCAACTGCAACAGGTCCGCATCGCCCCGCGGGCGGCCGATGAGTTGCAGCCCTGCGGGCCAGCGGCCGTTGGCGTGGAAGCCCGCCGGCACGCTGAGGGCCGGCAGCCCGGCGAACGTGGCGTACAGCGTGCACTCCATCCAGCGGTGATAGGTGTCCATGGCGCGGCCGGCCACCTCGCGCGGCCAGGTCTGCGCCAGCGGGAAGGGCCAGCAGGGGGCCACGGGCAGGGCCAGGGCGTCGTAACGCTCCAGCAGCGGCAGCAGGGCGTGCAGCAACTCGCCTCGCACCCGACTGGCGGCCATGAAGTCGGCAAAGCTCAGGCCCTGGGCCTGGTCGTGCTCCCACAGCGCCTCGGGCTTGATCCGCTCGCGCGCGCCGGGCTGGCCGATCACGGCGGCCACCGACGGGGCCACCAGGGCGCGGCGCCACACCAGCCAGGCCTGCCACACGCGCTCCAGGTCCAGGCCCAACGTCACGGGCTCGATGTGGGCGCCGGCGCGCTCGCAACGCCCCAGGGCCTGCTCCAGCACGGGCAAGATGCCGTCCTCGACCGCCACGTGACCGCCCAGGTCGCCCAGCCAGCCGATCTTCAGGCCCCTGAGCGACGCATCCGAAGATGGCATGAACAGGTTGCTCGAGCCGTCTGCGCTGCCGCCCGAGGAGCTGGCCTCGGCCGCTGGTGCTTGCGTTGAGGCCCCCCCCAGCGACAGCGGTGCCCGCGCATCAAACCCGGCCTGCGGCTGCAGCAGGCGCGCCAGGGCGCGCACGGTGCGCGCCAGCGGCCCGTCGGTGCCCAGCTGGCTGACCCACAGCTCGGGCTTGGGGAAGCTCGGCACGCGCCCCTGGCTGGGCCGCAGGCCGTAGACATGGTTCCAGCCCGCGGGGTTGCGCAGCGAGCCCATGAAGTCCGAGCCGTCGGCCACGGGCAGCATGTACAGCGCCAGGGCCACAGCCGCGCCGCCACTGGAGCCGCCGGCACTGACCGAAGGGTCCCACGCGTTGGGGGTGGGGCCGAACAGGGTGTTGTAGGTGTGCGAACCCAGTCCGAACTCCGGCATGTTGGTCTTGCCTACCACGATGCAGCCGGCCGCCTTCATGCGGGCCACGTAAGTGCTGTCCTGCGCCGGCATGGACCGTGCCAGCAGCGGCGAGCCCAAGGTGGTGGGAAAGCCCAGCGCCTGCCCCGTGTCCTTGATGGCCTGGGGCATGCCGTGCATCCAGCCGCGTGAGCGACCGGCCGCCAGCTCGGCATCGCACTGGTCAGCCTGCGCCAGCAAGGCCTCGGCG
>CAYSOD010000190.1:0-7371 GCA_964432385.1 uncultured Rubrivivax sp. | reverse complement strand
AGGGCGTGCCCAGGTCGTAGCGGCCGCTGGCCACCAGCACCTTCAGGTGCGGGTTACGACGAAGGGCCCGGGCCAGGTCGGGCGTGGTGCAGGCAAAACCGTTGCCCTGCGCCTCACCCCGGTTCCAGTTCCAGCCCTTGTTCACTTCGAAATTCAGTGTCTGGTAACGCTGCTCCAGGGTCAGGCCCAGCGTGCCGGCAAAGTAGGCTTGGCCCGCCATGCCATAGGGCCCGGCGATGGCATCGATGCCGGGATCGAACTCCCAGTCCCGTGAACGCGTGGCGCCCATGGGCCCGGTAACCCGTGATTCCAGGCGGCCGACGATGCGGCCCTGCTCGCGCAGCGCCTCGAAGAAGAAGGTCTGATCGCTGATGCGCAGGTTGTGGTGCTCCACCAGAGCGCGCGGCAGGCCAGTGAGTTCGGCCACACGGCGGGAGATGCGGGTCCGCTGGGTGTGCGACAGGCGGGCCCCGGCGTGCAGGGCCGCCAGGTACTCGCCGCTGGCGAATTCCTCGGCCGCCTCGCGCGCTGCCTGAGACGATTGCCCCAGAAGGCCCTTGAGCAGGCCATGGTACTGCGCGGTATTGGCGAAGGCGGGCAGGAACAGCGCGTACGGCAGGTGGTTGCCCGGCGCGAAGACGATGGTCTGCAGATCCATCGCACAGGACACGAGGATCACGCCCGACAGCGTCACGCCCGCGGCCTGCATCGCGTCGGCCAGCGCCGCGCCGCGCGTGGTGCCGTAACTCTCACCGCAAAGCAGCACGGGCGAGCCCCAGCGCTGGTGGCGGGTGAGCCACAGGCGCATCACCTCGGTCAGGCACTGCACGTCACCATCCACCGACAGCATCTTCTTGCGCGCCTCGTCGCTGGCGGCCAGCGACCAGCCCGTGTGCGGCGGATCGATGAAGACGAGATCGAAATGCTCGAGCCAGCTTTCCGGGTTGTCCACCACGGCATAAGGCGGCGCCGGGGCGTGGCCGTCGTCCTGGATCACCACGCGCTTGGGCCCCAGGGCTCCCAGGTGCAGCCACAGGGACGCCGAGCCCGGGCCGCCGTTGAACGCAAAGCACACCGGCCGGCTGGCGGCTGCCGCGCCCCTTTTTAGGTAAGCGGTGGTGAAGACGGCCGCATCGGGCGGCTTGCCGGCGTGGCCCAGGCCCGCTGGCGCTACAGGCATGAAGGCGGCGCTGACGGTGTAGTCCAGGCGCTCGCCACCCAGGGTGATGGAGCCCTCGCTCACCACAGGCGCCAGACCGGCCAGGCGCTCAACCGCCTCGCGTTGCTTGCGTGCGGCGTCGGAGTCCGCGCCAGCGGCGGAGGGCGGCGTTGGTATAGAAGCGGTTTCACTCATGGGGCTGCACGCTACCTCGCACGGGAGCGCAGAACACTCCGGGTCAACCCGGGAGTGGTCTGTTCGGGGATCCAGCGACGCTGGGGCCTGTCAGGTCTGCTGCGGCGCGCCCTGGGCCAGCAAACGCGGGTACACCACTTGGGCCCCGGCCAAGAAGTTGTCGACCACGAATCCCACATGCGTCATGAAGTCCACCGACACCCGGGTGCGGTAGACGTGACGGCGCACCGCCTGGTAGAAGATGCCGCCGTGCAGGTTCCAGACGAATTCGATCTCCTGCTCCTGCGGCGCCGCAGTTGCTTCGGGCAGGCCACAAGCGTGGCGCAGTTCCGCGCAGATCACCGGCAACAGCTCTCGGCGCACCAGCCGGATGTAGCGCTGGTTGAGCGTGGGGTCTGACAAGCCCGCGTGCATGTAGATGCGAATCCACTCGGGGCGGTAGGTGGCCTGCGAGTACTGCCGGTAAAACTCCACCAGGCGCTCGCGCAGCGGCACGGCCCGGTCCTGCAGCAACGGAATCCAGGCCGGGTTCCAGCGGCCCTGGAACACCGTCTGGTAGACCTTCTCGACCAGGGCCTGTTTGCTGGGGAAGTAGCGGTACAGCAGAGGCTGCGTGATGCCCAGCCGCCGAGACAGCTCGCGGGTCTGCCCGGAAAATCCAGCCTCCGAGAAGTACGCAATCGCACCCTCGATGATCTGACGCTCGCGCTGCGCCGGCGCAAGCCGGCGCCGGGGCGGCGCGGTCGGCTTGCGCGACGTGGTCAAGGGGTCTCCACGCTGGACGGGCTCAGTCCGCCTTGATGTTGTTGTCCGCCACCAGCTTGGCGTACTTGGCAACTTCGGCAGAGAGGAAGGTGCGGAAATCGGCCTGGCTGCCCGAGCGGGCCATCACACCGAGACCGGCGAACTTCTCGATCAGCTCCTTGTCGGCCATGACCTTGGTCAGCGCCGCATGGTAGCTGTCCACGATGGCCTTGGGGGTACCCGCCGGCAGGTAGGCGCCCCACCAATTCTCGGCAACGATGCCCTGCACACCCGCTTCGGCGAAGGTCGGGATGTCAGGGAACAGCGGGGAGCGGGCACCGCTGGTGATAGCCAGGGGCCGCAGCCGGTTGGTCTTGATGAACTGCGCCACGGGCAAGGCGTCAGAGATCATGAACCCGAGTTGCCCCCCCAGAAGGTCGTTGACCGCCTGACCACCGCCCTTGTAGGGCACGTTGACCAGCTTGATCTTGGCTTCGCGCATCAGCAGTTCAGTCGACAGATGCGACATGCTGCCCGGGCCGCTGGTACCGAAACTGATGACCCCAGGCTTGGCCCGTGCATCGGCCAGCACGTCAGCCAAGGTGCGGTAGGGCGAATTGGCCGGCACCACCATGATGTTGGGGCCGGTGGCCGTCAACATCACGGGGATGAAGTCCTTGTCCATGTTGTACGGCACCTTGCTGATCAGCGGGTTGACCGCAGCCGGGCCCAGGTTGCCGATGACGAAGGTGTAGCCGTCAGGCGCCTGGCGAGCAGCGAACTCCATGCCGATGGAACCGGCAGCGCCGGGCTTACTCTCGATGAGCACCTGCTGGCCCCACAGTTCGGACAGCTTGCCGGCCATGATGCGGGCCATGAGGTCGGAACTGCCGCCCGGCGGGTAAGTCACCACCAGACGCACGGGTTTGTTGGGAAAGGCCTGCGCACTCGCGAGGCCCGGGGCGAGGCCGGCCAACACGGCGGCGCAGGCGACGAGGCTGCGGGCCATCAGGCGGCGGGACGTGGAGACGGGATGCATCGTTCGCTCCTCAGGAGGTCAGGGTGGTGATGACGGTTGTCGAAACTTCCGTCCGGTTGCAGGCTATATGATCAATCGCTAAATGAGGATCGAGAGTTTCCCGCATGTTGAACACCACCTCACCCGCCGCCCACGCTGACCGCACGCTGTCTCTGAACATGAAGCTGCTGTCCCACCACACCTTGCAGGGTTATGGTGGCCTGGGCGAAGGCATGGCCATCCAACTCACGCGCGACGGCCGCCGTATCCTGTGGCTGGCACACGAGTCGGCGCCCAAGAACTTCACGGGGGTGGACGTCACCGACCCGCGCAACCCTCAGGTGGTGGTGCAGACCGACCTGCCCCACATGAAGTTGCGCTCCAACTCTCTGGATGTCGTGGGCGACACCCTGGCCGTGGCCTACCAGACCAGCACCGTGGGCTTGAAGCCCGCCGGCGTGGATCTCTTCGACATCAGCGTGCCCGAGACGCCGCGCCTGCTGTCGCACTTCGACTGCTCCGGGCCGCACTCGCGTGGCGTGCACGCGGTGTGGTTCGTGGAGCCCACGACGCTGCACATGTCGGCTGGCGCCGGTGACTTCCAGCCCCGCAACCCGCTGGACGACCAGTGCTACCGCATCCTGGACGTGTCGGACCCGACACGCCCCTTCGAGAAGGGCCGATGGTGGATGCCCGGTACGCGCGAGGGCGACGCCGCACCGCCCCCCAAGCGCCTGGCCAAGCCCTTTGACATGGGCTTTCGCGCCCACAACACCAACGTCTTCCCTGAGCGTCCAGACCGCGCCTACGTGGGCTATATCGACGGCGGCGCCTTCGTGCTGGACATCGCCAACCCGTCGGACATCAAGGTGGTGTCGTCGTGGAACCCCTCGCCACCCTTCAACGGCTTCACGCACACGCTGCTGCCCCTGTTCGACCGCGGTCTGTGGATCGTGAGTGACGAGTGTGTGATGGACAACGGCGCCGACTGGCCCAAGCTGGTGTGGGTGCTGGACGCCCGCAACGAGGCCAACCCGGTGCCCATCGGCACCTTCCCGGCCCCTCCGGTGGACGCCTTTGCCAAGCGCGGCGGGCGCTTCGGCGCGCACAACCTGCACGAGAACCTCCCAGGGCCGGGCTCGTTCCGCTCTGACCACCTCATCATCGGCAGCTTCTTCAATGCCGGCGTGCGGGTGTACGACACCTCCAACCCCTACCGGGTGGAAGAGGTGGCTTACTTTGTGCCCGGGGCACCCAAGCTCTCACCGGCCGGCGCCATCCAGTTGAACGACGTGTTCGTCGACGAGCGGCGCATCGTCTACACGGTAGACCGCTTCACGGGCGGGCTGTACGTGCTGGAGCTCAACATCTAGGCGCCAGGCCCGCACTGCCCGAAAGCCCGCAGGGCGCTGACATGTTCACCCGAGACCCCCTGGCGGGGCGCATCCCGGTCACGCTGATCACCGGCTTTCTGGGCAGCGGCAAGACCACGCTGCTGTCCCGCCTTGTGCGCCACCCGGCCATGGCCGGAGCCGCGGTGGTGATCAACGAAGTGGGCGAGATCGGCATCGACCACGATCTCGTGACCATGGCCTCGGAGAACGTGGCCCTGCTGGCCAACGGTTGCATCTGCTGCTCGGTGCGTACCGACCTGCAGGAGACGTTGCGCGACCTGTTCGCGCGCCGGCACGCCGGGGAGATCCCCGACTTTGACCGTGTCATCGTGGAGACCACGGGCCTGGCCGATCCCGCACCCGTGGTGCAGACGCTGGCCAGTGACACACTGCTGGCCGCACAGTTCCGCCTGGACGGGCTGGTCACCCTGGTGGACGGCGCGCAGCTGCTGCAGCAGCTGGCGGCGCATGAGGAGCCGGCCAAGCAGATCGCCCTGGCCGACCGGGTGTTCATCACCAAGACCGACCTGGTGGAGGCTGCGCAACGCCAGGCGGTGGAAGACGCCGTGCGGGGGCTGAACCCTCGAGCCTTGGTCTCTGCGCTGCTGCACGGCGAGGTGGACCCGGCCGAGTTGACCGGCCTGGGGCTGGCCAGCGCCCGGGCGGGCCCGGCCACGCTGAGCTTTCTTGGAGAACCCCTGGCAGGAGAAGGCTCTGCGGGCGACCGCCACCTCGGGCAGCGCCCCGCGCTGCATGACGCCTCCATCCGCACCTTGTCCTTGCGCTTCGATAAGCCGTTTGCCTGGAGCGCATTCAGTGCCGCGCTGGAACTGCTGGCCACGCTGCGTGGGCCCGACCTGTTGCGCGTCAAGGGGATCGTCAATGTCGAGGGCAAGCCGGTGGTGGTGCAAGGCGTGCAGCACATCTTTCACGACCCGGTGGAGCTGGACCGCTGGCCCAGTGCCGACACGGACACACGCCTGGTCTTCATCACACGACGCATCGAAGCCGCGACCATCCGCAACCTGCTGAGCGCCGTGGCTGATGCCAGCCCGGCGGCGACGAAGCTCTGAAGTCACCTCGGTCCGGCTGGTGAAGCGCCAAAGCGCCGGCGTCACCAGGCGAGCGAGCTCTCAGGCCTTGTTCGCGCCCTTCAACCACCACACGGGCAACTGCGTGCAGTCTGAAGCGTCCAGACCCTGTGCGGCGGCCTGCTCGAAGGTGCGCAGCGTGAGCTCGGTCAGCGGCAGCCGGGCGTTCAGCTCGCCCGCCTCCGCCAGCATGGCGCGCAAGTCCTTGCGCATGGTGGCCACGTCCACGCTGACGGCAGCGCCTGCCGTGCCCGCGAGGGCCTGGGCAATGGCAGCACCCCGCACCTTCAGCATGTTCGGGCCGCCGGACGTGTCGGCCAGGATATCCACCACGCGCGCAGGGTCCAGCCCCAGTGGCTGCACCAGCGACAGCGCCTCTGACAGCGTTTGCCAGTACACCATCAGAGGCAGGTTGATCGCGAGCTTCATGGTGGCGCCAGCCCCCAGCGGCCCGACGTGCTCGATGCGCCGGCACAGCAGTTCCAGCACCGGGCGAGCCTGCGCAAGGTCCTCAGCCGCGCCGCCCACAAACCCGAGCAACCGGCCTTCGCGCGCCGGGCCGACGCTGCCGCCGACAGGGCACTCCAGAAACCGCGCGCCGGCGGCCTGAGCCCTGGCACCGATCTGCTGTGGCTTGGCAGGCGCCACCGTGCTCATGTCGATGAAAAGGCGGCCCTGCGCCGGGCTGGAGAGCAGGCCGTCCGCGCCCAGATAGACCTCGTCCAGCGCCGCGTCGTCGGTCAGCATCGTGAGCACGATGTCGCAGGAGGCATTCAGCTCGGCCGGACGGGCCGCCCAGGCGGCGCCCTCGTCGATCAGGCTTTGCGCCCGTGCCGCCGTGCGGTTCCACACCGTCACCGACTGGCCGCTGGCCATCAAACGCCGCGCCATCGCGCTGCCCATCTTGCCCGCACCCGCCAGACCGATCCGCATGCTCGCCTCCTGGCCACGAAAGACCGACGTGACCTTCGGCTTATCATAGGATAAACAGGCGGGCCGTTGGCCCGTGCGCACCCCAGGAGACCCACGTGTTCTACACCTGCCTTCCCCACTGCACGGACCCCACCCACCGGCACCGCCCCTTCACAGCACTGGCCACCAAGACCAGCGCAGCGCGCAGCGCGCGCCCCGTGGTGAGAAACCGTCGAGGCAAGAGCCTGGTGGTGGACCTGCACTGCCACTACCTGAACCCCAAGGTCAATGCCAAGACCGCGCACCTCAACGCAGCCCAGCATGACGCGACGGTGATCTATGCCAACGCGCTGACCAACGAAACCAACGTCAAGCAGATGGCCACGCGTGCGCCCAAGCTCACGGGTGTGACCGAACGCCTGAAGGACATGGACCGCATGGGCGTGGACATCCAGGCGGTGTCGCCGGCGCCGTATCACTTCTTCTACTTCACCGAGCCGGCCTACGGCGCCGAACTCGCGCGGGAGGTCAACGAAGGCATCGCCACGCTGGTGGCCGACCACCCCGACCGCTTCGTGGGCCTGGGTTCGGTACCGCTGCAGAACGCCGACCTGGCGGTGCGCGAACTCGACCACGCGGTGAAGAATCTGGGCCTGCGTGGGGTGGAGATCTGCACCAACGTCAACGGCAAGAACCTGACCGACCCGTCACTCGGACTGGAGAAGTTCTTCGCGCGCTGCGAGGAACTGGGGGTGCTGATCTTCATGCACCCGCTGGGCTACTCCGACGGCGAGCGCCTGCGCAACCACTACTTCAATAACGTCATCGGTAACCCGCTGGAATCCACCGTGGCGGTGT
>CAYSOD010000189.1:0-7389 GCA_964432385.1 uncultured Rubrivivax sp. | reverse complement strand
TCTTGCGCCACAGGTCCATGGGGAACTGGTCGCTGCGGTCGATCTCGGCCGCGCGGGGGGCAATCTCGGCCTGGGCGAAGTCGCGCACGGTGTCACGCAAGGCGTCGATGTCCTCACCAAGCTGAAAGTTCAGGCCGGGCAGGTTCATGAGGAGGGCTCCTTGGGGTTCGGTCGGTTCTCAGGATGCTGCGCGCAGCGGTTTGCGCCCGGCGGGCGGCGCCAGAAGCTGCCGGCAACGGGCTTCGTGCTGCGCAATCTCCGCCAGCGTGATCTCGATGTCCTCGCGCTGCTGCTCCAGCAGGCTGCGGTGGGCCGCCAGCACGCCCAGGAAAGCCTTGAGTTGCGGCGCGGTGTCGGACGGGCTGTCGTACATGTCCACCAGCTGCTTGATCTCCTGCAAGCTCAGGCCCAGGCGCTTGCCTCGCAGCGTGAGCTTGAGCCGGGTGCGGTCCCGCTGGGTGTAGACCCGGTTGCGGCCGGCTCGCTGCGGCGCCAGCAAACCCACGTCCTCGTAGAAGCGGATCGCGCGCGGCGTGATGTCGAACTCCTGGGCCAGCTCGGTGATGGTGAGGACCTTGGCGCTTTCCTTGACGAGGGCGGTGGAGGCAGCAGGGCGGCGGGCGGCGGCCATCGTTAGGCTGACGTTGACGTAAACGTCAATCAATGTAACCTGAAGCCGTTCATGCCCGACCCCTTGAGTGCCCCACCCCACGCGGTGTCTGACCAGCCGGCGGCAACCGCTGCTGACCCTGGCAAGGGCGAAGCAGAGAGCCAGAAGGCTTCAGCGGAAGCGGCACTGCACTACCCCCTGGGGGACGCGCTGCCGCCGACAGGCCGCACACTGGAGGTGGCCCCCGGGGTGCGATGGCTGCGCATGTCGCTGCCCTTTGCGCTGGACCACATCAACCTGTGGCTGTTGCGCGACCGCTTGGACGGCCGCGAGGGCTGGAGCGTGGTGGACTGCGGCATTGACAACCCAGCCACCCGGGCGGCCTGGGAGCAGGTCTTCGCCAATGAGCTTCAAGGGCTGCCTGTGTTGCGGGTGCTGGTCACGCACATGCACCCGGACCACATCGGGCTGGCGCACTGGATCACCGACCGCTGGAGCACTGCCGAGCATCCTTGCCGGCTGTGGATCAGCAGCACGGACTGGCAAGCGGCCCAGCTGGCCTCGCGCGGGGCCGCAGGCACGGGCGGCGGCATGGCCGCAGAGTTCTTTTGCCTGCACGGCATCACGGACGAGGCGGTGCTGCAGCAGGTGGCCCGGCGCAGCGGCCATTACGCCAGCATGGTGCCTCAGGTGCCAGCCCGCTACCGGCGCCTGATGCAGGGCCAGCAGGTGGATATCGCGGGTCAGGCCTGGGCCTGTCTGGCCGGGTACGGCCACGCGCCCGAGCACATCAGCTTGCACCAACCCGAGATGGGGGTGCTGATCGCGGGTGACATGGTGCTGCCGCGCATCTCCACCAACGTCAGCGTGTACCCCATGGAGCCCGAGGCGGACCCGCTGACGCTGTTCCTGACCTCGCTGGACCGCCTGGATGCGTTGCCACCGGCCACGCTGGTGCTGCCCTCGCATGGCCGCCCTTTCACCGGCATGCACACCCGCATCGTGCAGCTGCACGCCCACCATGAAGCTCGTCTGGCCGACGCCTTGCAGGCTTGCAGGCAGCGGCCACAGGCGGCCGCGGATCTGCTGCAGCTGCTGTTTCGCAGAACCCTGGACCTGTACCAGACCACCTTCGCGATGGGCGAGGCCGTGGCGCACGTGCACGCCCTGTGGTCACGAGGACTGCTGGCCCCCGAAGACGGCCCGGATGGGGTGCGGCGCTGGCGCGCCACCAGCGCCTGAGGCCGAGCCATCGCGACGGCGGCCCTGAAAGAATGCGGCCTCCCGTCCAGGGAGGCCGCTCACCCGCTCTACATCACTGGGCGCCTGAGCGCCCCATCCCTGAAAGCTCCCTGCCCCGGCACCGAACGGTCAATGCGGGGCATCTTGACAGCTGCGTTCCACTATGCCGAACGCTCTGCACACGGTCATTCCCCCAAAAGTTATAGGGCGCTGGGTAATGACGGAAAAGCTTTCCGTCCAGAACTGCGCACTCCTGCGCAACCGTGTGGACAGACCGAGACTCGAGGTGGGTCAAGTCCTCCGGCGAACCCGAACAGACATCAGTCGAGCACGGGCAGCACTTCGGTCTTCAGAGCGCCGCGGGCCTGCTCGAAGTCGGGCATGACCGAGCGCACCACCTCCCAGAAGGCCCCGGAGTGGTTCATCTCACGCAGGTGGGCCAGCTCGTGCGCGACCACGTAGTCGATCACCGGGACGGCGAAGTGCACCAGGCGCCAGTTCAGGCGGATGGAGCCGTCCGCCCGCGCGCTCCCCCACCGCGTCGAAGCCGAGCTCAGCGACAAACGTCTCACCTGCACGCCCAGGCGCTGCGCGAACTCCGCACAGCGCTCCTCGAACACACGCCGCGCCTGGCGCTGAAGCCAACTCTGCACGGCGTCTCGCAGCTGGGCGGGCGCCGCGCCATGGGGCAAGCCCACGTGCAGCGTGAGTCCCGGCACCCCGGGCAGCGCTGCGGCATCGCTGTGCAGTACCGCGCCGGTCACCCGCGGATCGACGACGACGATGACGGTCTCCCCCAGGAAGGGGATCGTCGTGCCGTCCTTCCAGTCCACGCGGGACTGCGCCAGACGACGGGCGCGCTCCTGCTGCTCCTGCAGTTTGCGCAGGATCCAGCCCGCCTTCTCGCGCAACGCTGACTCCACGTCACCCACACCCACCCAGCGCGGGGCGCTGACGGTCAAACCCTCCGGGCCGATGACAAAGCCGATGCTGCGTCGCCGCGCGCGGCGGAACTCGTAGGACACGCGGTGACCCTGCAGCAGCATCTCACGGTCTGCCCGAGGGTGCACGAAACAGGCCGGGGCCAGGCGCTCGGGGGCCGCCGTGGCAGGTGAACTCGGGGGCGACGCCGAAGGTAAGGCCGACCCGCCCGAGCCCGGGCCCCGACCAGGCCGCACGCCAGGCACCAGCGGCTGCGGCTGCGGTTGGGACGCGACGCGAGGTTCATCAGACGGCGAAGACGCCGCCTGACCCCCACGGGCAGCAGTCGACGGCGCGAGCTCGTCACCCGGCTCACCGAACAGCGACAACTGCTGCGCTGGCTGCGACGGGTCAAAGGTCGACATCGCGTCCGCTCCGTCAGCCTTCAAGCCTGGCCCGCTCCAGGCCCGTAGGCCTGCGGGTCCAGATGGCGCATCTCGGCCTCGATCCAGGCCTCGACCTGGGCCATCAACTCTTCGGGCTGCCGCCCGTGGCTGGAGATGGGTGGCCCAATGGACACCGGCACCACGCCCGGGCGCAACAGGAAGCTCTTGCGCGGCCAGCATCGGGCCGAGGCCACGGCAATGGGCACGATGGGCACGCCCGCGGCGATGGCCAACCGGGAGGCCCCCGACTTGTAGGCACCCTGCCCGCCGCGCGGGGTGCGGGTGCCCTCGGGGAACATGATGACCCAGGTACCCTCGGCGAACAAACGCCGGCCCTGCTCGGCCACCTTGTTCCAGGCTTCAGTGCGGCGACTGCGGTCGATGTGCACCATGTCCAGCCGCCCCATGGCCCAGCCGAAGAAGGGGATCTGGAGCAGCTCTCTCTTGAACACATAGGCCAGCGGGTGCGGCATCAGCGTGGGGAAGAAGAAGGTCTCCCAGGTGGATTGGTGCTTGGGGGCGAGCAGTACCGCCGAGGTGGCCTGCGCGGCGGTGGGGACATGTTCCAGACCCGACACCTGGGCCCGCACGCCGCAGATCACGCGCGCGCCCCAGATGGCCAGCCGCAGCCAACCCACGGCCGCCCAGTACAGACGCGGCCCACGCCAGACAATGGACAGCAGCAGCACGGCCACCGCCCAGGGGATGACCGTGACGATCATGAACACAACGTACAAGGCCGAGCGCAGGGCCCAGACCGCACGCATCAGCGCGACCCCTCTGCCTGGGCAGCCGAGGCCCGCTGGTCGCGAGCGATCAGGTGCTCGGCCAGGGCGGGCAGGTCGGCATGCACCTGCACCGCGGGCACCTGCTGACGGATGTGATCGATATGCGGCTCGTCCAGGCGCGCGGCGCGGCCGGTGCGCACGAGGTGCGGCTCACAGCCCGCCGCCTGAGCGGCCTGCAGGTCGCGCAAGGTGTCGGCCGCCACGGGCACGTGGCGCAGATCGATGCCGTAGCGGTGGCCAATGTCCAGCATCATGCCGGGCAGCGGCTTGCGGCATTCACAGTGCTCCTCGGGTGTGTGCGGGCAGAAGAACACCGCGTCCAGTCGCGCGCCCTGCGCCTGCATGAGCTTGTTCATGTGGGCGTGGATCAGATTGATCGAGGCCATGTCGATCATCCCGCGGCCAATGCCGGCCTGGTTGGTGGCCACCACCGCATGCCAGCCGGCGTGGTTGAGGCGAGAGACGGCCTCCAGGGCCCCAGGCACGGGCAACCACTCACCGGGCGCCTTGACGTGGTCGTCGCGGTACTCGTTGAGGATGCCGTCTCGGCCCAGGATGATCAGCTTCACGCCCCGATTATCGGGGCCGTCGCCCCTCTGCGCCGGGTTGGTCTGCGGTGTGTTGTCGCGCTGGGTGACGGGGTCGACTGGCGGTCGACCGAACCGCCTGTCGCGAGGATCAGGCCGCCAGGCGCGACAGGTCAGCCACCTGGTTCATGGCGCCGTGCAGGGCGCGCAGCAAGGCCAGGCGGTTGGCGCGCAGCGCCGGTTCCTCGGCATTGACCATGACGGCGTCGAAGAAGGCATCCACCGGAGCCTTGAGGGCGGCCAGCGCCTGGAGAGAGGCCGTGAGGTCACCAGCGTCCAAGGCCGCCTGCGCCTGCGGCCCCACCTGCTCCAGCGCAGCCCACAGCGAAGCTTCAGCGGGCTCGACGAGCAGGCGCGTCTGTACCTCCACCAGCGGTGCGTCATCCGACTTCTTCAGGATGTTGCCCACGCGCTTGTTGGCGGCCGCGAGCGCAGGCGCCTCGGGCAGGCTGGCAAAGGCGCGCACGGCTGCCAGGCGCTGCGGCAGGCCAGCCCACTGCGCCGGCTTCAAGGCCAGCACGGCGTCCACCTCGTGGGCACTGCTGCCCTGTTCGCGCAGCCACCCGGCCAGCCGTTCGTCCAGGAAGCGCAAGACCTCGGCCTGCGCGGCACCATGGCCGGCCGGGAAGGCACGGAACGCTGCCTCCACCAACTGCGGCACGGACAAGGGCAACGCACGCTCCACCAGCATGCGCACCACGCCCAGCGCGTGGCGTCGCAGCGCGAAGGGATCCTTGTCGCCCGTGGGCAGCTGGCCGATGCCGAACAGACCGGCCAGCGTCTCCAGCTTGTCCGCCAGCGCGACGCACAAGCCCACATCGCCCCGGGGCAGCACATCGCCGGCAAAGCGGGGCTTGTAATGATCTTCGATGGCGTCGGCCACCGCCTCGCGCAGGCCGTCGTGGCGCGCGTAGTACGCACCCATGATGCCCTGCAGCTCGGGGAACTCGCCCACCATGTCGGTCAGCAGATCGGCCTTGGCCAGGATGGCGGCCTCGTCGGCCAAGTCGGCCAGACTCAAGCCGCCCAGCTGCTCGCCAATGCCGCGGGCGATGGCACGTACGCGCTCCACGCGCTCACCTTGCGTGCCCAGCTTGCCGTGGTAGACCACCTTGGCCAGGCCCGGCACGCGCGAAGCCAGCGTGCGCTTGCGGTCCTGGTCGAAGAAGAACTTGGCGTCTGCAAGACGCGGACGCACCACACGCTCGTTGCCGCCAATCACGCGCGACGGGTCGGCCGGGCGGATATTGCTGACGATCAAGAAGCGGTGGGTCAGGCGGCCGGCGGCATCCACCAGCGGGAAATACTTCTGGTTGGCCTTCATCGTCAGGATGAGGCATTCCTGCGGCACCGCAAGGAACTCCGGCTCGAAGCTGCACAGCAGCACGTTCGGGCGTTCCACCAGGGCCGTCACCTCGTCCAGCAAGGCCTCGTCCTCGATGGGCTGCAAGCCCTCTCGGGCGGCGGCCTCAGACAACTGGCGCACGATCTCCGCGCGACGGGCCGCAAACGAAGGGATCACCGCGCCTTGGTCCTGCAGGGTCTGCTCGTAAGCATCGGCATGCGGGATCTCGAGGGTCTCGGCGGCCGCCTCGAAGCGGTGACCGCGGGTGGAGCGACCCGACTGCAGGCCCAAAGTGGCCACGGGCACCACCTCGTCGCCATGCAAAGCCACGAGGCCGTGCGCCGGGCGCACGAAGTGCACGCTGGACCAGCCGTCGGCCAGCTGGTACTGCATCACCTTCGGGATCGGCAGGCGGGCCAGCACCTCGTCCAGCGCTTTCTGCAGGCCAGCAGCCAGGGTCACGCCCGGCTGCACGGCATCCAGGAACAAGGCCTCGGCCTTGCCATCGGGCGCACGGCGCAGGGTGGGCACCACCGAGGCGTCGGCGCCCAGGGCCGCCAACTTCTTCAGCAAGGCGGGCGTGGGCGCGCCACTGGCGTCCAGCGCCACCGCCACCGGCATGAGCTTCTGCGACACGGACTTGTCCGGCGCCACTGCGCTCACGGCGCCCAGGTGCGCCGCCAGCCGCCGGGGAGAGGCAAACGGTGTGAGCACCGCATCAGCTCCGGCCAGGCCCTGGGCTTTGAGGCTGTCGGCGAGGCCTTGTGCAAAGGCCTCGCCGAGCTTCTTGAGCGCCTTGGGCGGCAGCTCTTCAACGAAAAGTTCGACCAGCAGGCTGCGGGTGGCCGAAGAAGCCGCCTGGGCGGCCATGGGGGTTTGTGAAGAGGACGTCGCGCTCATGCTCAGGCCGCCTTCTTGTCTTGGGCTGCGAGTTGCGCCAGCACTTCATCGGCCCAGGCCCGCGGCGCCATGGGGAAGCCCAGGCGAGCCCGGCTGTCCAGGTAGCTCTGAGCCACGCCACGGGCCAGGTTGCGGATACGCCCGATGTAAGCCGCGCGCTCGGTCACGCTGATGGCGCCGCGGGCGTCCAACAGGTTGAAAGAGTGGGCGGACTTCAGCACCTGCTCGTACGCCGGCAGGGCCAGTTGCTGCTCCATCAGGTGACGCGCCATCTTCTCGTGGGCGCCAAAGGCCTGCAGCAGGAACTCCACGTCGCTGTGCTCGAAGTTGTAGGTGCTCTGCTCCACCTCGTTCTGGTGGTAGACGTCTCGATAAAGCAGTTGGTCCGTCCACACCAGGTCATAGACGTTGTCCACGCCCTGCAGGTACATGGCCAGGCGCTCCAGGCCGTAGGTGATCTCGCCGGTGATGGGCTTGCAGTCGATGCCGCCCACTTGCTGGAAGTAGGTGAACTGCGTGACCTCCATGCCGTTGAGCCACACCTCCCAGC
>CAYSOD010000188.1:0-7390 GCA_964432385.1 uncultured Rubrivivax sp. | reverse complement strand
GCTTCGCAAACGCCGCATCGCCCCGGACAACTCGGGTCGCGTGCTGGTGTGGGTGCTGGCCGCCCTGGCCCTGGTATGCGGCGCGGTGGCGGCGGCTTGGTGGGTGGCCCCGGAGCAGTTGCGTCTGCAGGTCGAGCGGCGCGGGACGCAGGCGCTGGGCCGGGCCGTGACGCTGCAGCAGGTTCAGCTCAGCCTCAAGCCCCTGGGCGTGACCTTGCAGGGCTTGTCGGTGGGGCTGGCGGCGGGGGCGGGCAGTGGACGTGGAACTCCCGGGCCCGTCGCGCCGCCGCTGTTGCAGGTGCAGCGCGTGGCCGTGGAGCTGGATGCCTGGTCGCTGTGGCGGGGCGAACCGCTGATCACCCGATTGCAGGTGGAGAACCCACAGCTGCAGGTTGCACGCTCTGCCACCGGCGCGTGGAGTGTGGACGACCTGCGGCAGCGCTTTCAGCCCAAGGACGGCGCGGCGCCGACGCCCGGGCCGGGGCCGGTGTTCACGTTGCAGAACGTGGCCTTGCTGGGAGGGCGCTGGATCCTGGACGACCAAGTCCACCAACAGCGCCATGAGGTGGCCGAGCTGAAGGTGGAGCTGCCCTGGTTCAGCACCCGTGCCGAAGATGCCGGGCGAGAGGTGCAGGCACGTCTGTCCATGCGGCTCAACGGTGCGGCCCTTGCGCTGCAGGCCCAGGCCCTGCCCATGCGCTCGCAGCCCTCGGTACAGGCCCGCTTGCAGCTCACAGACCTGGGGCTGTCGCCTTTCTGGCCCTGGCTGCCTCCAGATCTGCCTCTCAAGCCGCGTGGAGGCCAGCTGGACGCCGAGCTCAACCTCACCGCCGGGCAGGAGGTGGGCGGCCCTTGGTCCCTGGCCTTGTCCGGGTCCACGGCGCTCAAGTCCCTGGAATGGGTCAATGCCACGGGCGCGCCCATGGCCTCCTGGGACCGCCTCGAGGTGGGCTTGAAGGAAGTCCGCCCCCTGCAGCAGTCTGTCCAGCTCTCGGGCGTGCGGCTGCAGGGCGGGCAGGTGCACGTGCGGCGTGATGCACGTGGCGAGCTGGAGTGGGCTTCTCTGGCGGGCGGTTCTTCTGGCGTGCCGCCCGCAGCCAGCGCCCGTCAGGCAGTTGCACCTGCGCCCGAGCCAGCGGCAGCGCCGCAGGCCCCGGCAGCTGCCGACCCCGCTTCAGGCGGCAGCCCCGACTGGGCCTTCCAGACCGGCCCTGTGGCGGTGGAAGCGCTGCAGGTGCACTGGACCGATCTGCGCCCGCGCCCGGCGGTGCGCGCGGGCATCAGCGCCCTGGACCTGAACGTGGACCAGATCGCCTGGCCGGTGCGGGCGCCTTCAGCCTTCCAATTGAAGGCCAAGCTCCAGCCGCCCGCGGGCGTTGCAGGACGTTCGCCGCAGGCCGTGGAGATCGATGTGACCGGCAGCGCCTCGGACCAGACCGCGCAGGTGTCCTGGCGCGTGGGGGCCCTGGCGCTGGCGCCCTGGCAGCCCTATCTGGCCACCGTTTTGCGGCCGGTCTTGCAGGGCACGGCGCGCACCGCCGGCCAACTGGACTGGGCTGCGGGAGGGCAGCCCCGGCTGCGTGCCACCGTGCGTTCGCTGCAGTTGGAGGATTTCCAGGCCCGGGTGCCCACGGCGGAATCGCCCCCTGTAGCGTGGAAGTCGCTGGCCATCGAAGGCCTGCGGGCGGACTTGCTGAGCCGACGCCTGGGGGTGGATCAGATCGTTTGGCGCGAGCCGGCCGTGCAGTTGCGGCGTGGTCGCGATGGCTCGGTGGGAATGGACGGTGTGCCCTCGCTGGACGGGCTGCTGGCTGATGCGCCAACCAAACCGGTGCCCGCTGCCCAGGCTGCAACTTCCTCCGCCGGCGCCAAGGCCGCACCGGCCGCGCCTGCCATGCGGGCACCGCAGGTATCAGGGGCTTTGGTGCCGACCGGAGCCACAGGAGCGAAAGGATCTGCGAAGGCACCACCGGACTGGCGCGTCGACCTCTCGCGCCTGCGGGTTTCCGGTGCCCGGCTGCAGGCCGTGGACGATCAGGTCTCCTCGGACCTCCAGCCGGGCGCGCCCTGGACTTTGACCCTGAGGCCGGTGGACCTGGAGGTTGAAAAGCTGGCCTGGCCGCCTGGACCGGCCCCTGCCGGCGTGCGTCTGGCCTTGCAGTGGCCCCAGGACGGGGAGGGCAGTGGCGCGCAGGCCTTGCCACCGGCCGAGGCGAAGCTGGCCGGCAGCCTTCGCCTGGACACACCTGGCTTCCAGGGCACGGTGCAGATGGAGCGTTGGCCGTTGCAGCGATTTCTGCCCCAGCTCGCGCACCTGGGCATGGAGTTGCCGGTGCGCGTGACGCGGGCCGAACTGGGGCTGGACAGCCGTTTCGGCCTGAACCTCGGCGCACAGGGGTTGGAGACCGCCGGAGAAGGCTCCATCCGGGTGGCCGACGTGCTGATACAGGCGCCTGGTTCGCTTGGTGCGCTTGGTGCGCTTGGTGCGCCGGCGGCGCCTGCAAGTGGCGATTCTTCCGTCGCCGCGGTGGCGCCCAATGCAGCATCGGGTGCCGCACCCACCGCTGCGACCCCCGCTGTGCAGGCCGCTGTACCGGCCGCCGCGCTGACCGCGGAGGCGGCGGCTGATGAGCTAGCGCGCTGGAACCTGCTGCAACTGCAGGGTCTGCGCTGGCGGGTGGTGCCAGGCCAGCAGCCCCGGCTGGACGTGGGTCTCGTGCGCTTGTCGGACTTCTTCGCCCGCCTGCAGGTCACCGAGGCTGGGCGGCTGAACCTGCAGGACGTGACCGCCCCCAGGCCAGACGCTGGCCCGGCGGGAGCCGCCTCCACCAAGCCTCCAGGGACTGCCACGGCTGCCAGCCCGACGGCTGCACCTTCCTCCACCGCGGTGCCCGGTGCCACGGCTGCAGCCACTCCTTCCGCCAGCGCGGACCCTTCGGTCTCCGCTGGACGCTGGCCTGTGGACCTGAGCGTGGACCGTACCGAGCTCGTCAACGGCCGGGTCGACTTCATCGACCGGTTCATCCGACCCAACTACGCAGCCGACCTGACCGAACTCAACGGCTTTCTGGGCCGGTTCGAGTCGGGCTCCGCCAGCATGGCCCCAGTGGAACTGCGCGGCCGGGCGGCCCGCACCGCCTTGCTGGAGATCCGCGGGGCGGTGAACCCGACAGCCTCGCCGCTGATGCTGGACCTGTCGGCCCGCGCCACGGATCTGGAGCTGGCTCCCTTGTCCCCGTACGGTGGCAAGTACGTGGGCTACGCCATCGAGCGCGGCAAGCTCAGCGTGGACCTCAGCTACCGCATCGAGGCCGACGGCCGGCTGGAAGCACGCAACCAGATCATCCTGAACCAGCTCACCTTCGGCGAGCGCATCAACAGCCCGCAGGCCACCAGCCTCCCGGTGCGTCTGGCGCTGGCGCTGCTGGCCGACCGCAACGGCGTGATCGATATCAACCTGCCCATCAGCGGGTCGATCAACGAGCCCCAGTTCAGCCTGATGGGGTTGGTGTGGAAGATGATCGGCAACCTGCTGATCAAGGTGGTGACCGCGCCCTTTGCCTGGCTGGCTGGCAGTGACACCCGCGACCTGAGCCTCATCGGCTTTGAGCCTGGCGCAGCCAAGCTGGAGACCGAGGCCGCCCAAACCCTGGACCGGGTGTCCCGGGCGCTGTCAGACCGGCCCAGTCTGCGCATGACCATCACTGGAGCGGCCGACCCGCAGGGTGAGGCCCAGGCCCTGCGCACCGCGGCCCTGAACGAGCGTTTGTCAGCGCTGTCCCGGCGCGAAGCGGCCCGTGCTGGTGCGCTGCCGCCGTCGTTGCCAGCCCTGCCTGCGCGTGACAGTGCCGCCTATGCCGGGCTGGTTCAGCGTCTGTATGACGAGACGCCGCTGCCGGACAAGCCTCGCAACCTGCTGGGGATGGCCACGAAGCTGCCCGTGCCGCAGATGGAGGCCATGCTGCTGGCAGCCGTGCCCGTGAACGAGAACGCCGCCCGCGAACTGGCCCTGCAGCGCGCGCTGGCGGTGCGGGATGCCCTCATCGGTCGCGGTCTGGCGGCCGAGCGCCTGTTCCTGGCGGCGCCCCAGGTGGGCACCGGGACCGATGGCGAGGCGAAGCCCCAGGCCCGCATGACCATCACCGGGCCTTGAGAATCCGGGTTTTGAAGGAATCGTGATGTCCACTGAATCGATCACCCTCGGAGGAGGCTGCTTCTGGTGCCTGGAAGCGGTTTTCGAACTCGTCGAGGGCGTGACCGCCGTCGAGTCGGGCTACTGCAACGGCCATGTCGTGAACCCCAGCTACGAGCAGGTCTGCGGGGGCGAAACCGGGCACGTGGAGGTGGTGCGCCTGAACTTCGACCCCGCGGCCATCACCTTGCGCGAGGTGCTGGAGATCTTCTTTGCCATCCACGACCCCACCACGCTCAACCGTCAGGGCAACGACGTGGGGCCGCAGTACCGCTCGGGGATTTACCTGCACGACGAGTCCCAGCGTGCTACGGCGAAAATCGTGTGGGACGAGGCCCAGGCCGCCCATGGCGGGCGCGTGGTGACGGAACTGGAGCCACTGCGCAACTACTGGCGGGCCGAGGACTACCACCAGCATTACTTCGCCCAGCACCCGCACCAGGGCTATTGCGCCTACGTGGTGGCGCCCAAGGTGGAGAAGTTCCGCAAGACCTTTCGGACCCGGGTCAAGCAAGCCTGACCCCGAGCAGGCCTTCAGGGGGCCAGCCGCTCCCTGACCCAGGCCTCGCCTTGGCGGCGGTAGGCCAGGCGGTCGTGCAGACGGGATGGACGACCCTGCCAGAACTCGAAGCGTTGCGGCGCCAGGCGAAAGCCGCCCCAGTGCGGCGGGCGCGGCGGGTTCAGCAGGAACTGGGCGCCATACCGCGCCGCGTTGGCCACGAGCACCGCGCGCGAGGCGATCACCTGGCTTTGCGGCGAAGCCCAGGCGCCAATGCGCGAGTCCAGCGGGCGGCTGGCGTAGTAAGCGTCGGATTCCTCGTCCGACACCCGCGACACCGTGCCCTCGATGCGCACCACCCGCTCCAGTTCCACCCAATGGAACTGCAGGGCGGCGTGAGGGTTCACGGCCAACTCGCGCCCCTTGCGGCTGTCGTAGTTGGTGTACCAGGCGATGCCGCGCTCGTCGCAGCCCTTGATCAACACGATGCGGGTGGAGGGGCGACCGTCCGGCCCCACCGTGGCCAGGGTCATCGCATTGGGTTCGGGCAGTTGGGCTGCCAGAGCTTCAGCCAGCCACTGCTCGAACTGCTTCAGGGGGTCCTCGTTCGAGGCTGACTCGTCGAGCGCGGCGCGCTCGTAACTCTTGCGCAGTTGGGCGATGTCGGTCATGGCCGCAGTATAGAAAGTGGTTTGGAGACGGTCCGCCTATTGGCATTCCCTTAAGGGGAAGGCCTTAGGTACACATCCCATTGGCGGGTGGGCGGCCCGAAGGCATTCTCTGGGCTCCAACGTACAGGCCGTTCTGTGCTTTGGTCACCTCTCAGGATCCAGGTTTCCTTCAAGCCATCCCATGAACGAGCGTCCGGTTGTCGTCGTCGTGGCCGCAGGCCGTGGCAGCCGCTTTGCGGGTGTCTCGCACAAGCTCGTGCAGGCCCTGGGCGCTTCCACGGTGCTGGGCACGACGCTGGCGCAGGTCATGGAAAGCCGCCTGCCTTGCGTGGTGGTCACCACGCCGGCACTGGAGCCCGAGGCCGCTCGCGTGGTGGCCCGCCGCGATCTCGTTGTGATCCCGCAGCATGAGGCCGACAAGGGCATGGGCCACACCGTGGCTGCTGGCGTGCAGGCGCGCCCGCATGCCCCAGGCTGGCTGCTGCTGCCTGCTGACATGCCGCTGGTCGGCCCCCATGCCATTGAGGCCGTCGCGCGGGCCCTGCCGCAGCACACGGCAGTGGTGGCGCAGCACCATGGTCGGCGTGGTCATCCGGTGGGTTTTTCCAGTGGTTTGTACTCCGACCTGATGTCGCTGACGGGCGACGACGGCGTGCGACGCATGTTGGCGCGCTACCCCGCGCACGGCGTGGAAGTGGCTGACGCTGGCGTGTTGTTCGACGTGGACACTGAAGCCGATCTGGAAGCGGCCCGCGCCATGGCGCCCGCCCTGGGGCTGGCGAGCTGAAAGCCCGCGCGAGGAGCCGGGCGGGGCAGGGTCCCCACCTTGAGGGTTCTCTCAGACCATGCCGGCGCTGCGAGCCACGCGCATCAAACGCCCGATCTCCCGGTCTTGGATGCCGCAGGCCTCCAGAGCCAGGGCAGTTTCCGTCAAGTAGTCCAGCGTGGTACCAAAACGACCCCGGGCGGTACGCAGGATGTCCAGCAGGGCGCTGTCTTCAAGTGGAGGCAGGCAGGCAGGGCTCTGGCGGCTCAAGGTGAAGGCCAGCGCGCGCACGGTACCCTGGGGCGTGCGGGTGTTCAGCAGGCGGGGGTCGTAGACGCCCAGGGGCATCTCGCGAGCCCACAAGCGGTCCAGTTCTTCCTCCACCCGCGCCTGCGGGATGCGGTAGGCCATGCCCCGGCAAGACCCGCCGGGCAACAGCGCAAAGACCAGCCCCGGCACCTCTGGCGTGCCTCGGTTCACCCGTGAGCGCATGCGCAGCGCCCGGTGCCACCCCCCCACCAGGGCAGTGCGACGCTCCGCGGCCTCGAACTCCGGGCGCCAGATCAACGACGCGTAACCGAACACCCAGAGATCGCCCTGACCACCCCACTCGGCGCTGATGCGCTGCCGCAGGGGCGCGGGGTCGCGCAGGGTTGCGGTGGGGGGATTCGTTACCGTGAGCCGTGAGGCATCCATGGTGTCAAGCAGGCGAACGGGGCTCCGGGTCGGGCCGGGTGGGGCAAGGTCGTGATCATGACCGATGCGCGAGCCTCTTGGCGGCGCGCTGACCCAACTCAGCGGGTTGGATTTGACGATGTAACCAAGTTACATCAAAATCAAGAAATGCGTTACATCCCCATGAACCCCGATCGGTGCGTGTTGCGGGCGTGCCTGCGGCCCGGCTGCGAGCCCCTGTGATGGGCACCTCCCGCACTCTTCATCCCGTCGTGCAGGCGGTCACCGACCGCATCGCCCAGCGCAGCCAAGCCCTGCGCACGGCGTATCTGGCCCGAATGGAACGCATGGCTGCGCGCACGCGCGGTGCAGACCGCCTGGGTTGCGCCAACGTGGCGCATGCCTTCGCCGCCATGCCGGCACAGGACAAGTTGCGTGTGGTGGCGCACAAGGCCTTGAACATCGGCGTGGTGACCGCCTACAACGACATGCTGTCGGCGCACCAGCCCTACGAGGCCTACCCGTCGTGGATCTGCGAAGAGGCGCGCCGCCTGGGCGCCACTGCGCAGGTGGCTGGCGGTGTGCCG
>CAYSOD010000187.1:0-7426 GCA_964432385.1 uncultured Rubrivivax sp. | reverse complement strand
AACGCTTTTTGTAACCACTGATTGTACATTGCACTGTAACCTGTGGCGCTGCGTGCCCTTGGGCTCACCATGTGCGGCGGGATGGCGATCCAGACCTCATGGGGGGCCTGGGTGCCGATCTCGTGGACCCGTAGGGCGGACAGCAGGCAGACCACGCCCTTGGGCACGCGCGCAGAGACTTCTGCCAGCGAGCGGTGCTCGCTGATCGCGGCGCCGGGCAGGCCATAGAGGCCGCGCGCCAAGCGTTCTAGCTTGCCGGCCTGCACCAGGCGCGTCAGGGCGATGGTCGGCAGGCCGAGTTGCGTCACGTCACGCGCACGCAGGAGGGTTCGCTTGCTCGCGAGGCGCAGCACCTGTTGTTCGTGGGTGGACGCGGCTTCAGCGGCGGTAGCCTTCATGGGTGCATTGTGTTGCGAAGTGAATGTGAGCGTCAATGACTACAGTAATAACGCAACATCACTGTCCGTGACCTGGCGGCTTCAAGTTGCCTCGAAGGGATGCAAGGTTTGGCCGGCAGCTACTCTTCTATGTTGACGACACACCCTGTCGCACCCACCTTCCACAATGCGTTCCATCGTGACTGCAAGGTGTGAGGTGTACATGTTCTGGACGGGGTTGGTGGTGGCGCTGGTCGCCCTGGTGGTGTTCAAGCTCGGTGCACTGTCCGTGTGGGCGCAGGTGACGAGCATGGTGCTGACCGTGCTCTTCTTCGCCGCCCTGGGTTGGGGGGCGCTGGCTGTCTGGCGGCGGCTCACCAGCAGGACTTGACCCTGACCAACATTCCATGCGACGTAGCAACGCTGGATGCAGCGCGAAGCATTTGCACCAATCGTTCGCAGGATCGGCTTCGGCTCTGAACGCGACTGATTTATTTCGCTCTTCTTGCTGCTTGCGACTCCGTAAAGCGAGTGCTCCAATCAACGCCGTCGCATGAACCGTGGGAGAAACGATATGTTGCATCGCTTCAAGAGCGCGCGCTCAGTCTCAATCGCGATTGCGCTATTGATCGTGGTCGCGGCATGGCTGCCTGCAGTTCAGAGCATGGCCACTGAAGTGGTTAATTCGGGACTCAAGCAAACTCTGGTCACTTACGGTTCGCTGCGCGCATTAAATGGATTCGTCTCGGTGATTCAAGGAACAGAGGTCTCCGCGGGTCCGATATTGGGTCAAGTGACCGTGTCAATTGGACAGGTCCTGGCACCGGTGAACACCCTCCTGGAACAGGTCTCGACGGTGATGCTCTGGGCTACGGTTTCGTTTGGCCTGCAGAAGGCATTGCTTGCTCTGTCTGGCAACGTGGTGGTGTCGGCGTTGATCTCCGTGACGGCCATTTCTTGGGCAGCGCTGCACTTTCTTGGTAGGCAGATGCCTTGGTTGAACCGACTGGTGTTGATCATGTTTTTGATCAGGTTCGTCTTTCCAATCGTAGCCATTGGAAGTCACGTAGTCTTCGATAACTTCTTCATGCGTGACTTGAGGTCCGCTGAGCATTCAATTTCTCAGGCAGCGACAGAAGCAGGCGCTGGTGGTTCACCCAGCGTGCTCAGTCCCACGGTAGCAGTTGAGAAGGCCAAGAAGATTGCTGAATCGCTTCCGGGGGTGATTGTTCAAATCACCACCAGTTTCCTTATTCAAACGGTGCTTCTTCCACTGTTCATGTTGTGGGCCCTGGTGTTTCTGGCACGTGGTCTATTCAGGCAGCCTTCAGCGAGGCAGACGTAACCGGTCCACTTTGTCCTTGGCCGGTGTGATGCGCACTATCTTTGGGTCAGATGCCACCGCAGCGCATGCCAAGTGCTCTACCTTCCTGGGGTTCCCTAGTGAGCCAACCAAGTGCAGCAGCACTTTGACGGTGCTTGAGACTAGAGACTTGCCTCACCCCGGACCCCCGTAATGACAGCATTCGCCTGCTTGCTCATTGCTTTTGGGGCCTGGATGGCCTTCAGGCAGAAGAGCCGCGAGCACAGGCGCCTGAATCAATTGGGCGTTGAAGTTTTTCCCACCTACGCAGCCAAGCTGCGAGCGAAAACCGCGGGCGCAGCTCCTTGGCTGATGGTGGCTATCCTGGTCACCACGGGCGTGGTACTGCTAGCCGTGCAGTACGAGTCCACGTGGGGTTGGTTGGTGCTGTTGCCGCTTTACGCTTGGCTGCTGTTTCTGATGTTCGGCACCTGAATGAACGCCGCTCCTTAGGACCTCCCTTACAACGAGGTTGTGCCCTTCTCAGGTCGAAAGCGCGGGCCACCCCAGCTCTCCTGAAACTTCTCATTGACCTACGCAGGAAAACCCAATGACGATCGAAGTCGAATTCATTGATGCCGAAACGGGCAAGATCTCCAGCAAGAAGGTAGAGGAGCCTCCCATCTCCTTTTTCGACGCCGTCAGGTCCGAGCAGTGGACGGACCGGCAGATCGAGACCTTCATCGATCGGCTGAACATTTCTGCTGACGCCAAGGCTAATCTGGCCAGCTTCGCAAAGGTCACCCTGAAGGTGGGGCGCGAGGTGGTGCGCATAGGCCGCAAGATCCTGGACGTGCTGTTCTCGTTCCTGCGCAACTTCCCTGGCATCGGATTTGGCGCGATCTTCGCCATGGTGATCACCACGCTGCTCAGCGCCATTCCGCTGCTGGGCGCCGTACTGGGGCCGGTAGCTGCCACGCTGCTCATCGCCTTTGGAGGCTACGTCGATCTCAAGAACCCGGCTTTCTCGGCGCGCCTGGATGCGTTTGTCGAGGAACTGCGCCCCCTGGCGGATTGACTCTATCCACGACCCAACACACCCAGGACAAAGAGATGGAAGCGTCAACGGAAGACCTGTTCAGGGATGTCCAGGTGGTGGTGGCCAGGCCGCTGGACTTCAAGGCGCGCCTGAACATCGGTGAAGACGCATACAAGAGCCTTACTGTGATCGGTAAGGCTCGGGAGTACGTGGACTTGGTCGGGGCGGCTGGCGCTGGAGCTGGGGCGGCCAAGTCCTCCCTCGTGGCTTCTGCCTTCTTCGCTCCCAAGGGGCTACTTGCTGCGCTAGGCCTGGCCACAGCTGCCACGCCTGTAGGTTGGGTGATCGCAGCCGGCGTCGTCTCGGCTGGGGCTTGGTACGGGTTGAACCGGAGCCTCAAGAAAGCCACCGCCGACCGCATGGTGGCCATTCCCAGGTACATCAACACCCCGCTGGATACGCTGGCAGTCAGCTTGGCCGACCTGCTGTTGCCCTTGGCCTTGAAGGTGGCCAAGGCGGACGGTTCGATTGGCGAAGCGGAGCGCGCTCACATAGCCGACTACCTAATCAACGGCTGGGGGTACGACCCCTTGTTTGTGAAACAGGCCATGGCGACGGTGGAGGCGCAGCTTGACCAGTTGGACGTGGCGCCGGTGGCCAAGTGCCTAGCAGTCTTCAGCGTGGCCAATCCCGACTGCAAGTATGAGGTGATGACTGGTGAGACCTTGAAATTGCTGCGAGAGGTGATGGAAGCCGACCGACAGATCCATCCCGCCGAACAGGCGGTTATCCGTGAGGTTCAGGCCATCTTCGAGGCCGCGAGGCCCCAGACGGTTGCAGATAAGGCGATGAACCTTGCCAGCACTTCCGCCACCCGTGCGAGAGAGGGCGCCCACCAGGTGCTGGGTAAGGTGTCCGAAGTGTCATCTTCGGTGGCCGATCGAATCCGCCAGCAGGTTGCCGCAAGCTCCGACAAGTCGGGCAGGCAAGTCTAGAACGATGGCTTCAGGAAGCCACGACACCCTGGTTCAGCGGCTGGCGATGATGCTGGTCAAGCTCAACCAGGGTGAGAGCCTGGACCCCAGAGCCCTGGCGCAGGAGTTCGGCGTCAACGTGCGCACCATCCAGCGCGATATCAACGAGCGCTTCGGCTACCTGCCCCTGGAAAAGATCGACGGGTCCTACCGAATGACGCCGGCATTTCTCGGCCGCCTCACGCTCAAGGACATCGACCGCTTCGCTGCGCTGGCTGGGGTGGCGGGTCTGTTCCCGTCGCTGTCGGTCGACTTCCTGCGAGACATCTTCGATGCCCGCGTGGAGCCCGCGCATCTGGTCAAGGGACATCACTATGAGGACCTGCGCGGCAAGGAGCGGGCCTTCAAAGACATTGAAAAGGCCATCCTCGCTTGCCGCCGTTTGCGGTTCGCCTACCCAAGCAGCAGTGGCTCAAAGACCTACGAAGCTGATCCCCACAAGCTCGTCAACATCAAGGGGGTCTGGTACCTGGCGGCCAGACACGAGGGACGGCTCAAGACTTTCTCGTTTTCCAAGCTGGACCTGCCGGTGGTGACAGACGCGGTGTTTGAGCCCGATCCCAAACTGCTGGAACAGTTGCAGACCGACGATGGCATCTGGACTAGCGACAAGCCCATCGAGGTAGTTCTGATGGTGGATGCCCAAGCGGCCCCGTACTTTCGGCGACGCAAGCTGATCGCCAATCAAGTGATCGACAAGGAATTCGCCGACGGTGGGCTCATCGTGTCAGCAAAGGTGGGCCATGCCAACCAGGTGCTGCCCATCGTGCGGTACTGGATACCGCATCTGAGGATCGTGGCACCCACGGAGTTGGCGGGTCGATTGGAGAGGGAGCTTCGCGACTTCCTCAACGGTCAGCAGTTGTCAGCTAGCCGTGAGTCGGCAGCACGCAGCTCCAGCGATTGAGTCAACGTCGTTGACCTGGCAGATTCATGGCCTCCATTCAGACTCAGGAAAAACTTCACATCTCGGATTCGGAATGACCGCTGTCGCCTGCATCCTGATTGCGCTGGGCCTGTGGATCGCCTTCAGTCTGAAGAGTGGCGGCCACCGCTGGTTGAACCAACTGGGCATCTAAGTGTTTGCGACTTATGCCGCCAGGCTGCGCGCCAAGGCGCTCGACTCAGTGGGCTGGCTGACGGCGGCCCTGCTGCTGACCTCCGGGGTTGTCATCCTTGCCGTGGTATGTGAGTCAACCTGGGGTTGGCTGGTTCTGGTACCGCTGTACGCGTGGCTCCTGTTCATGATCCTGGACACATGAACGACTGCAACGCATCATGCAGCCCCCAATCGAGGACGGCTGGCGCCGCGTGCCCCTGGGCCGGCTGGCGCCGAAGGCGGGCGTAAGCGAACAGCATGCAGATCATCACGAATCGCAACAGGGCGCTTTCGAGCGGGGGCCGCCCACGCCCTGTTGCTCACAGGAAAGACGGGCTACGTGCCAGTCTTGCTGCCGCCCCTGAAGAACACCACCAGCTAGCCAAACTTCCATGCGTCGCCTACTGCTCGTTATCAGTGTCCTGGGCTTTGGCCTCTTCACGACCGTCTACGTGATCTCGTTCGTCAGCCCCTTGCTGCTGGAGAAGGTTGCTCGGGAGATTGTGCGCATCGAAGTCCAGCGCCGTGTTGGAGCCAAGATCGAAGCGCTCACGAACTCCAGGGCTGTCAGCCTCGCCGAGCGGGCCTTGGAGAAGGTCGACGTCGATCTGGGAGCTGCCAAGCGGATGCTGGCTGAAGAGGTCCCTAAGAAGGTCGCTGCCCACGTAGCAGACATGCTCAACGCAGACTGTGAGTGTCGCAAGCGCATGACCGAAGCGGCCGTCAGGAATCAGGAAGGGCGCGTCGGCACCCTCACGCAGATGCGTGAACGACTGTTGGCGCTCATCGAGACCACCTATGCCTCCGTCACGCAGAGCCTGTTGCGCGAAGCCAGGATCTTCACGGGCACCAATGCAGCGGCCTTTGCACTCCTCGGCCTCATCTCCTTTTTTCGCCGAGGCGCATCCCTGCAACTCCTTCTTCCCGCTGTTGTGCTCTTGGCTGCCGTCTCCGTGACGGGCGGCCTGTACCTCTTCAACCAGGACTGGCTCCACACCATCCTGTACAACGACTACGTCGGGTTGAGCTATGTGGGGTACCTGGCTCTGGTGACGGCATTCTTTGGCGACGTAGTCTTCAACAGGGCTCGGATCACGACCGAGATATTCAATGGGTTGTCACAGGCCGTGGGCTCTACGGTCCAGGCGGTTTCGTGCTAGCCGCAAGCGGAGCACTGATGATCGTCTTAGAGGCGGAGTTGATGTGGCCAGCTCTCTATATGGTTATGGGACATCGGAGCGGTTCAAGTCTGCAGTGCCAGGACCGCTACCAAAGTTGGACAGGAGAAGTGCGGCATTGAGATCGATCAGGAAGACGCTGACTCGCGCGGTCCTGATCCGGCTCAGTCGCTTGAGCGCAGCGACAGCCGATTGAAAGCCATATAACCCATCAACCCATCGGGAGCGAAAAGGATGAATCCGAGAAACCAGTTTATTAGAGGCGTCGCCTGGATTCAGGTCTTCCTGAGCCTTTTCCTGGGAGGACTGTTCATTGCTGGTTGGTTCAACTACGACCGGAACGTAGAGCAGTTCGTCGACTCCATGGCGAGTACGGTGCAATCCAGCTCGCGCATTGTGCAAGCGGCGTCAAGTTCACTGGAGAACCGGAAGGCGCTCATGGCCGAGGTTGAGAAGACTCTCGACCGGACGCGCGAGCTTCTTGAGGAATCCAGGAGGGTGGTCGAGGTCAATTCGAAGGCCATGCCGGCCTATGCGGAAGGACTGCGATCCTCCGCGAATCTCCTAGGATCCTCTAGCAACCTCGTGAAGTCTGTTGGAGAGTCTCTGAAGACGCTTCCCGTTCCGACTATTCAGGTTTCCAACGGGATTCCTTCTGTCATTCTGTCCCGTCCCCTCGACGCTAAAGGCCAAGCACTTGTAGATGCCGCGAATGAAGTCTCCAAGGTCGGTAAGTCCGTGAATCAGCTTGCCGATTCCTTGGGAAAGGACGTCCCGGTCATTGCTGAACGATTCACAACCGCCAGCAATCAACTTGCGACAGCGCTCCTAGAGACCTCGAAGTCTCTGGCCAAAGTGAGACAAGAAGAATTGCCCGTAGTTGCGCAGGAGCTAAAGAACGCAGCCCAAAAACTGGGGAGGCTCAGTTTGGACATGACGTCCATCTCCTTTGGGATTCGTGGACTATTCGTGGCTGGCATCACGCTCGCGCTCTGGTGTTTGGTTCACGGTATAGGCTCGCTGCTCACTGCGCGTGAGCTCTATCAGTTGACCTCTTTAGCACTGCCTGAGGATCCATCGTCGAGGCCTCGCTGAATCTTGCTGAACCTAGACTCGATCAATCATCGGTGTCGTATTCGCCTCTGTCGGTTCTCATTCAATGCTGAACCTGCGGATCGCACTTTTCGTACTGATGGGTGCGCCTTAGCCTGAATGGCTCTCATCGTGCGCCGGGGAGACGATGCTCGCTCCATGACATTATGTACCGAATGTCACACGCATTACGTGTGAGTGTAGGTAGTTGCAGCACTGCTGCATTTACAGTAAGCTGCATTCATGGACTTTGAAGCCAGCCGCCGGCCTTCGCTGCCTCGATCCTCGCCGCGGGCACCCATCG
>CAYSOD010000186.1:0-7465 GCA_964432385.1 uncultured Rubrivivax sp. | reverse complement strand
AAAGAACTGGTACAGCTGGGTCTTCACGGTGTTGGTCAGTGCCATTGAGTTCTCCAGTAATGACGAAATGAGCCCTTCTTGGGCTGGTGGGGCATTCTATGCATCTGTTGCCTACGTTTTTGGTGATGCGCGTCACATGCATGCGCGTGTCACAGCTCTTTCGTTGGATCGGCACCACATCTTGGCGGCGCCTTGCCCCACTGAGGCGTTACTTTGGCTTTGGACCGTAAGTCTTTGATTTTTCAGTACCTGATTGCGTGGCCGCAGTTGCTTTAGCGCCACACCCGGACGAAGCTCACTTGCATGGCAGCTTCACGGAAGGAGAAAAGCTCGATGTTGCTTTGCCTTCGAGATCCGATGGCGCGAATCAGTAGAACAGTGTCTGGGCCGATGGATGCGGCGCGCTCGAGCGAAAGCTGCCCTGTCTGGAGCTTTCGGGCAGCACCGTTTGCAAGCAGTGGGCTGTAACCCTGCAGGTCTTCTTGTGCCTGCCACGCCAACTGTGTCCGCCAGCCTTCTGCGACGGCCCATTGAGCGCTTAGGCCGACCCTGACGCTGCCTCGCCGTGCGCCCACACTTGCAGAGCGTTCAGCATGGGCTGAAAGTGTGAAGGCTTGGGTGGCCAGCGCTTGAACGTCCAGCCTCAACAGCGCCCCCCGGTCACCCGTCGCCGCCTCATCAAAGTGTTGCAGCGACCAGCGCCACGGGGCGCTCACCATCGATACACCAGCCAACCAGCGGCGTGAACCGTCCATTCCTTGCTGTGCCTGTACCATCCATTGCCAATCGTCTCCCAGAGCCGAGACCGCCAATTGCGGCATCAGCCAAGGTGCGACCTGGCCCCAACCGGTCAGCCGTGCCGAGGACGCACCTCCGGCAGCCGCGGTCTCCTGCAGTTGGATCTCGAAATTGGCGTCATCGCCGAGCCGTGCGAGCCCAAGACCCACCAGCGCGCCTGACTGCGGTCGGCTGGACAGGGGAACTTGCACCGGCCCGTCTGGTGTGGTGAAGGTCACCTCGGACAGGTCCGTGCGAGCGAGCGGGTTTCTGGACCAGGCCAGATTGGCTTCAGCCCGCCACACACGCGATGCTGAAACGTTGGCTGCTTTACCGCTTGGCCGATTGGCTATGCCTGCGCCGAGCCCGCGCACCGCTGTGGGCTGGCCTGGCATGAACGAGCCCGGCTGAGACTGCAAGCCTGCCAGAAGCGCGGCCAAGCGTGCCTTGTGCTCCAAGGGTGTGCGGGGATCCTCCACCAAACCCTGCAACAGGCCTCTGGAAGCATCTACCTGTCCGCGACGCGCCATCAGCAGGGCAAGCTCGACACGGGCTTCCGCGTTTTCGGGCTGTAGCATCAACACGCGCTCCAGCAACACTTCGGCCACGTCCAGTTTGCCGAGTTCAATTTCCTCTCGGGCCTGACGAAGGCTGACAGCTGCGTCTTGGGCGGGATTCAGTTGGCTCGCGCCTGCATGTTGAAAGCAGGTCAAAGCGAAGAGGCCAGCGCAAGCGGCCACAAGAAGAGATCGCAAATCCACGTGAGACTTCAGGGCTCGACTCGGTGAACCACCTGAGGACTTACACCGTCGGGCAAGAGAAAACTGCCCATGGCCAGCAGGGTGACGCGTGGCTTCGCGGCTGCGGCCGTTTGACCAAGCAGAAGCGGACTGGCCAGTTCCTCGCAGAGGGGAAGAAGGCCAAGCGCAGAGTCGACAGCGGCGCCCAACAGCAAGGGCCGGCGCGCGGTTGGAGATCCAGCCACGGCTAGCAAGTAGGGACCAACTTCCAGGGCGATGGACAGACCGAGGGGATGACGTTCTCCCTCGCTTTTCCTCAGCAGATCTCTCAACTCAGCAAGAAGTGAACGGGCCGCACGCAGCGCAGACTCCACTGCAGCCTGGCGCTGCTCTTCGGACTGCAGGCCGGGTACCGCAGCGGGGTCATCCAGCCGCCAGATGGACAAGAGCGTTTCGCCCTGTACCTGCTCGAGACGGCCACCCTGCCGGGCAGAGTGACGCTCCACCAGCATGCTGATGCCATGCACCAGAGCCAGCGCATGGAGGCTGTCAACGGCCGCACTCCACCGCTCCAGCCCAACAACTCTGACAGCCATCACCACCCCAATTCCAGGGCGTCCAAGCGTCTCGCCGTTCGGGCGCTGGCGAGCGATCTCCCTTGCCAGTTCACGTGGCAGGACGCTCTCCAGATGCGCCGCAAGCAATCGAGACTGGCGACGCTCTCGTTCGATTTGAATAGCCGCCAAAGCAAGTGCAAAGAGCAACAACCCGGTCGCAGGTACGGTGATAGGTAATTGCACATCGCCCAGCCGGCCCAGGAACGCCAGACCAACAGGCACC
The DNA here is from genome assembly GCA_964432385.1 of uncultured Rubrivivax sp. Classification (GTDB taxonomy): domain Bacteria; phylum Pseudomonadota; class Gammaproteobacteria; order Burkholderiales; family Burkholderiaceae_C; genus Rubrivivax. The sequence goes on along the minus strand of CAYSOD010000186.1, from coordinate 5,108 downwards.
AGCGCCACCATGAAGCCCAGAGGCAACATGACAGGAGGGCGCCTTAACATGGGCATGACGAACCACATCAGCGCTGCACCTAACAGGAAGATGCCGATGACTGCCGCCATGGGATGGGGAGGCTGCACCACCCAACTGCCGCCACCAGCAGCGGCAAGCAACTCAGCATGAACGCTGATGCCAGGTGCATTGGCGTGAAACGGCGTGCTCACCGTGTCGGCCAGGCCCAGCGCTGTGGCTCCTACCAAGACGACACGTCCACGCAGGTCTAGGCCCCCATCACGACCCTCCAGCACCTGAAGCGCTGTCACTGCCGGCCAATGCGAGTGGTCATGTCGATAGGGAATGGAAAGAAAACCCTGGCGGTCGACAGCGAATCGCCAGGACCCACGGGTCAGCCAACGGTCCGGCCCCATGAACGGGTTGCCCGGAGTGACCAGCCAAGGATCGCTGGGGGCCAGTCGCTCCACAGCGGCCAAGGCGAGTTGGGGGAAGCGGTCATCGCCTCGACATACAACAGCGGGCAAGCGACGGAGCCCGCCATCTGCGTCTGGTGTCGCGCTGAGATGGCCTACCGCAGTCGCTGCCGACAGGGACTCGGCAACGCCAAGGTGTCCGCTGATGCCGTGGGCGAGGTCTGCACAGATGGCGGGCGTAGAACTTGAGGGCCTCAAGGCGCCCTGGTGCGGGGGAGATTGGACCTTGGGGTCGAGCACCAATACCTGTCCCAGGACAACGTCTGGTTGCTTGCCCGCAAGCTGCGGCGCAACCAACGCCGCGCTAAGCACCTCATCTCCGGCTGCCGGCTCCGGGAAATGAACATCCCAAACTTGTAGTGTGGCCCCGCGCGCTCTCAACCGGTGAATCAACTCACCCATGACAGACCTTGGCCAAGGCCAAGGGCCGATTTGCGCAAGACTGGATTCGTCAATATCTACGATGACGACTGCTGACTTACGACCTGGCTCCGCAAGCAAGCGCGTGAAGCGATCGTGTATCTGTGCATCAAACGAGCCCGCGACGTTCCACGCAGCAAGGAAGGCAACCGCCAGGGCAGCAGCTGCCAGGATCAGCGGCGCCAGCAGCCCTTTCAGCCGCGGCGGTTCTCGGTTTACTTCCGGCCCCAAAGGGTGATTCCCCGAAAGATACCGGTGCTGACATCCTTGGAGAACAAGTAGCCGGCTTCCTTGCCGTTGAGCGTCACGGCTCCAGCCACGCGGTCAGTGGCATTTGTTCCAACGAACACACCTTCCTCGTTCACCCGCCCGTTGACGGCCAAAGCCGCAGTACCCGCGGACTCGTGATGAAGGTTGACGGAGGCGCTGAAGGTGAAAAGGTCGAAGTCAACAGCCAATGTGGCTGCCGTGACAAGTGCCGCTGATACGCCTGAAGGCTGGACCAGCACCGCCTGGGCACCAGCGAGGGCGAAATCGGCCTTTCCTCGGAGTGATGGATCGAGGGCGCCCGATGGGTTCGCTCGCCACAAGGCGTACTCTCCAAGTTCGCCAACGGTCACGTGCCTACCTTGACGCGCATCTGCATAAGGCAAGGTCATCACAACTGGCAACGCACTGGCAGAACTGAACCGCCCCCAGACCAACTGCGTGGGCAATTCACTGGTCACCGCAGCGGGCTGCGGGGTTGATGGACTGACAACGGGAGGAAGCACTGGTGCGGAGCTCGGCCCGGTCTCACTTGAAGAACCAGAAGCCACGGAGCCAACTCCAGGAGTCCCCACGGTCATCGTTTGAGACGTCGAACCTTCGCTTCGAGGTAGAGGTGCGTCAACGGCAGAGGCAGCAGGCGTCGTGTTGGTCGCTGCAGAAGCCGTATCGTGAGCCGGAGCAGACCATTGAGGAATGCGTGCGCTCTCGGTGCCATGCGCCACGAAGATGGTGTCGGTCACGAATTGGGTGCCGGAGGGCAGCTTGAATTCACTTCCGAAACCCGCTGTCTGCACGCCACCAGGCGTCCTTCCCGCGCGCGCCGTTTCAATGCCAAACACTCTCTCAAGTTCCCCCGGCCGGAACTCTCGGTTTTCGATCTGACCTGAGGAGGTAAGGCGGAGGTAGCGCAGCCCGGAAGATGATGAGGCCAAGGCCACGGTTTGGCAGGCTGAAGTTGAAGCATCAAGGCAAGAGGTTGCTCCTGGGGCTCCAGGGATCAACACGATCTGGCCCTCATGCACAAAGGCTTCCACCGCGTCAGCCGTGGCCTTGGCAAGAAAGTCCGTTCCCCGCACGCCAATCACGGCGATGGGTGTATTCAAGCGGTAACGGTCGGGTTGCGCACGCGAGGCATTGCCTGAGATCTGCCGGACGGTACCGCGAACCAGTTCCAACTCAATGCGGGTCCGTACCCCGGAAGGGTCGAGCTCGTAGTGGCGAATCCACAACTCGGAGTCTGCACGCAGGGAGATGCGCCCTTCGTCAGCGAACACGAGAATGGCCACGGCATCCGGGCCGGTCCGCACTCGGTCGCCCGGCCGCAATTGAGCTCCGACATGAAGCAGTTCCGCCTGACCAGAGGCATTGACCTTGCGTGCCTCACCCACCGACACCGCCACGCGCGCCACAGGCTGCGGCTGCGCCGAAACCGAAAACACCGCGAGAATCAACAACAGATATGCAAAGAAGTGGCTGCGACGCAACATGATGTACTCCCGGCACGCTTATAGCATGCGCGCCGATCACATTGTCGGCCCAACCCAGGGGCCCTGATCCCATGCCAGTTCTTGACCTGGCACTGAGGGGGTGTCAGCTGTTTGCGGCAGCGCCCGACGAAGTCATCGCTGAGGCAGCGAGGGAAATGGACATCGTCAACTTGAAGCGGCGCGAGGTGTTGACCCGAGGCGGGAGGCCATTCAAGGGCCTGGGTGTGGTGCTCCAAGGTCGTCTTCAAGCCATGGACAGAACCCTGGATGGCAGGGAAGTGGCGCTTCAGACGATTGCAGAACGGGCAACCTTTGGGCAGGCAGGTTTGCTTGCGTCTGAGAGTCTGGACCTGGTCTGGGTGGCTGCTGTGCCTTGCTCCGTCGCGGTGATGAGTGCCGAGCCTGCGAGACGGATGCTGCAGAACCCGTCCATGGCCTTGCGCGTTGCCCGAGACCTGGCCGACCAGGTCAACGACTATCTGGGCTGGCAGAAGGTGCTGTCGGTCACGCCCATCAGCTCACGGGTGTGTGCATGGGCCTGCTGGACAGCCCAGGGCCGGCGCGAGCTGGACATTCCCAAGCATGCGGAGCTCGCCTGGCGCCTGAACACCACGCGAGAGTCGATCACCCGGACTTTCCACCGCTTGCAGGCCGAGGGCCTGCTCAGCCGGGAGGGTGAGATCTGGGTGATCGCCAACCCGACCGCCCTGGCCCAGATGGCCATGGGCGACAGCCGAGAAGACGACTGATGGGCGCCAGCGCTGCCGAAAGGGCCCTGCCACACGAAGGCAACGCCGTGATCGAGGCTTGGCGCGGCGTGGCGGCGGCCTTGGTGATGTACGTGCACTTCTGGGCCTTCAGCGCCCAGGACTGGCCGCCGCTGAGGCTGGCGCACACGGGCGTGGACCTGTTCTTCGTGGTCAGCGGCTTTGTGTTTGCGCCTTATCTGTTTGGCCGGGCACTGCCCTGGCGGACCCACGCGGTACGTCGTTTCTTCCGCATCTATCCGGCGTACCTGGCGGCCTTGGCGGTGTATGCAGGCATGAAGGCCGCCAACGGGCAACCGCTGCTTTTCCTGGCCGAGCACCTGAGCTTCCTGCATGTGCAGAGCAAGGAAATGGCCTTTTATTACAACCCTCCGTTCTGGAGCCTGCCCGCCGAGGTGGAGTTCTACCTGGTGCTGCCCTTGCTGGCGGGGGTAGCCCGCGCGGCGCACCGGCGATGGGGCGCTGCAGGCCCGCAGGTGCTGGTGCTGGCCCTGCTGACCGCCGCCGCGGCCCTGCGGTGGGCCCTGGGCTGGAGCAGCGACGGGCAAGCTCAGAACATGGCCTTCATCGCCCTTCACCACTTGCCTGGGGTGTTGGTGGAGTTCTTGCTGGGTGCGGTAGCGTGGCTTGTGAGCCTGCGCACACTTCCATCGTGGTTCAAGTTTTCCCTGGCAGCGACGGGCCTGACCGCATGGTCGGCCCTGGCGCTGTGGTTTGGCCGGGTGGGCGACGCCGGGGTGGACGCGAGCCCGGCGCGCGGCATGGTGGGGGCGCTGGCGGCGCTGTGCTTTGCACTGATGGTGGCCGCCTCGGTGAGAACGATGGCTCCGCCGGCTGGCCCCCCCAGCCCAGGCCTGCGGGCAGGGCTGCACACGCTGGCGCAGTGGTCCGGGCGTCTGAGCTACGGGGTGTACCTCTTCCACATGGCCGCGCTGCGCCTGGCCGAAACCTGGGCGCCGGGATGGGGCTTGAGCTTTGCAGAGGTGCGGGTTCTGGCCGTGGTGCTGACGCTGGCCATGGCTGCGGCGGTCTACCTGGCCTGGGAAAACCCCTGGCGCCTGCTGGGGCGGCGCTGGGCGGCGCGGTTGGAGACTTGACGCGTAGAAAGTGCGCTGAAGCTGCGCAGAGCTGGGGCAGCCGGCTGCCAGCTTGAGGTCAGAACACGTCGGTGTCACCGGGCTGGAAGCGCAGCGGCAGGTGGTCGCTGTGCCAGCGGTCCACCCGCACCTCGCAACCCATGATGGGCTCCAGCCGGGCCGCGGCTTGCGTCTGCACCCACCAGCCGCACAGATCGGGCGGCGCCCCCTGTGAAGCTTGCGAGCCTTGCGCAGCCATCATCGCGTCAGCCAGTGAACGGGCCGCGGCCACGTCGTTCACTTCGGGTGGAAGCAAGGCGTCCACGATGCACAGCGAGCTGTCAGGCATCTCCCGCGTGACCACCCAACCCAACGGACGGCTCCAAGCACGACGCAGGATCCACAACTGGTAACGCCAGACGGGGTGGCCTGCGTACCTCCAGCCCAGATAGGCCGGGGTACGCTGCACGAGGGGATGGCTCAGGGCTGGCGCAAGATGGGTCCACAAGCGGGCCAGGTCGGGGTGCTCCCAGCCTACCGCTTGCGCCATGACGGAACCCGTGGGCCACCGCCCGGGGGAGGGCCTGCGCCACCAGGGCAGGGAGGCGGGTC
>CAYSOD010000185.1:0-7568 GCA_964432385.1 uncultured Rubrivivax sp. | reverse complement strand
GCCGTGCCGCCGTAGCTGATGAAGGGCAGCGGCACGCCCACCACGGGCAGGATGCCGCTGACCATGCCCATGTTGACGAAGGCATAGGTGAACAGGCTCAACGTGATGGCCCCTGCCAGCAGTCGTGAGAAGACGGTGGGCGCCTCTGCGGCGATCGCCAGCCCGCGCAGGATCAGAAAGCCGAAACCGGCCATGAGCAGCAGCACGCCGGCCAAGCCAAACTCCTCGCACAGCGCCGCGAAGATGAAGTCGGTGGTCCGCTCGGGAATGAACTCCAGGTGGGTCTGTGTGCCCTGCATGAAGCCCTTGCCCGTCAGCCCGCCGGAGCCGATGGCGATCATTCCTTGGATGATGTGGAAGCCCTTGCCCAGCGGGTCCTTGGTCGGGTCCAGCAGGGTGCACACACGGTGCTGCTGGTACTCGCGCAGCACCGGCCAGCGTACGCCCTCCGCACAGATCATGGGCTCGCTCCATACCAGGGCGGCGATGCCCACCAAGCCAATGATCAGGCAAGGCAGGATCAGTCGCCAACTCAAGCCGGCGAAGAAGATCACGTAAAAGCCCGCGGCCAGGATGAGCAGCGCGGTGCCGAGGTCAGGCTGCTTCATCACGAGCATCACCGGCACCATCAGCAACGCCCCTGCCGCGAGGAAGTCCAAGGCCCGCAACTGCCCTTCGCGGCGCTGAAACCACCAGGCCAGCATCATGGGCATGGCGATCTTGAGGATCTCGCTGGGCTGGATCACCACACCCACGTTGAGCCAGCGTGTGGCCCCCTTCTTGGTGATGCCGAACAGCGCGGTGGCCACCAGCAGTGCCACGCCCATCGCGTACAGCGGCACGGCCAGGGCCATGAGCCGCTGTGGCGGCACCTGGGCCACGACGAACATCACCGCCAGGGCGATCAGCATGTTGCGCCCATGGTCCACGAAGCGGGTGCCATGGTCGAAACCGGCCGAGTACATGGTCACCAGGCCGATGGCCGCCAGGATCGCGATGGCCAGTGACAGCGGCCCGTCAAAACCGCGGATGGCGGGTTGCAGGCGCCGCCACAGGGACGGCCGTTGCACCACGGTGTTCATGTCGTGACCTGTTGCGTAGCCTGTGCCGCTCGCGTTTCGCGCGTGGTGGCTCGCAGGTGCGCGCGGCTGGACGCGATCATGGTGCCGGCCCTGCGCTGCTGGTCATGCCTGGCAGAGGCACGTCGGTGGCGCGGCGCGGTGTACCAATGGGGGCAGACGATCGGCCCTCGCGGGTGGCGGCGAGGTCCTCCTCGCTGGGGTACTGCCCCAGCAGCAGGTAATCGAACACGCGGCGTGCAATCGGTGCGGCGGCTTCGGCGCCAAAGCCGGCGTTTTCCACCACCACGGCCAGCACCACGGTGGGCGCGTCGATGGGGGCTGCGGCGATGTAGAGGGAGTGGTCGCGCTTGTGCTCTTCGAGCTTGGCCGCGTTGTACTTTTCGTTTTGTCGGATGCCCACGGCCTGCGCGGTGCCGGTCTTGCCACCGCTGGCGTACGGCGCGCCGGCAAACACGCGTGTGGAGGTGCCTTCCACCGTCACGGCGTGCAGGGCGCGGCGCACCACTTCGACGTGCTCGGGCTTGAGTGTCAGCGGCTCCAGTGCCTGACGCTCCAAGGCGCGGCGGTTGCGGGACTCGGCATCTTCCACCTCCCGCACCAGCCGAGGCTGGAAGCGTTGGCCCCCACTGACGAGCGTGGCGGTGGCGTTTGCCAGCTGTAGCATGGTGAAGTTGTTGTAACCCTGCCCGATGCCCAGCGAGATGGTTTCGCCGGCATACCAGCGCTGCTGCTCCGGCCGCTTGTAGTAGCGGCGCTTCCAGGCGGTAGAGGGCAGCACGCCCGTGACCTCGTTGTCCAGGTCGATCCCGGTGCGCTGGCCGAAGCCGTAGGGCGACAGCAGCTCGTGCATCAGGTCCACGCCCATCTCGTTGGCCAGCGAGTAGTAGTAGACGTTGCTGGATTTCACGATCGAGCGGTGCAGGTCCACGGGCCCCAGCCCCTTGTCGCCATGACTGCGGAACACGTGGTTGCCGAACTGGAAGGTGCCGCCGTCGTTGACGATCTGGGTGGCGCTGCGCTTGCCCGACGTCAGCGCCGCCATGGCCATGAAGGGCTTGAAGGTGGAGCCCGGCGGGTAGGTGCCGCGCAGCGCCCGGTTCAGCAGGGGCTTGTCGATGGATTCGTTGAGCTCGCGCCAGCTCTCGGCGTCGATGCCGTCGACGAACAGGTTGGGGTCGAAGGTGGGCTTGCTGACGAAGGCCAGCACCTCGCCGTTGCGCGGGTCCAGCGCCACGAGCGCGCCGCGGCGGCTGCCGAACATGTCCTCCACCAATGCTTGCAAGCGGATGTCCACCGACAGCGTCAACTTGTCGCCTGGCGTGGGGGCGTGGCTCTTGAGGCGCCTTACAGCGCGCCCGCCGGCACTCGTCTCCACCTCCTCAAAGCCCGTGGTGCCGTGCAGGTCGGCCTCGTAGCGCTGTTCCAGCCCCAGCTTGCCGATGTACTCGGTGCCGCGGTAGTTGGCCACGCGGTCGTCCGGCCAGTCTTCCATCGCGGCCTTTTCGGCCTGATTGATGCGGCCGATGTAGCCCAGCAGGTGGCTGCCCGTCTCCCCCAGCGGATAGTTGCGAAACAGCCGTGCCTTGATGTCCACACCCGGGAAGCGAAAGCGCTGGGCCATGAAGCGCGCCACTTCGACGTCGGTGAGCTTGGTGCGGATGGGCAGCGAGTCCGCGCCCTTCATCTCCTCCTGCAGGCGCTTGAAGCGGCGGCGGTCCCGGGGGGTGATCTCCACCACCTGGGCCAGCTCGTCGATGAGGGCTTCGAGGTCAGCGCTGCGTCGGGGCGCCACCTCCAGGGTGTAGGCCGAGTAGTTGGAGGCCAGCACCACCCCGTTGCGGTCGACGATCAGCCCGCGGTTGGGCACCACGGGCACCACGGCGATGCGGTTGGCCTCCGCCTGCAGCGTCAACTCGTCATGTCGAAACACCTGCAACCACACCAGGCGCGCGGCCAGCAGCGCGAAGCCCAGGAAGACGAAGGCGCCGGCCGCGATCAGCCGCCCGCGAAAGCGGTGGCGGTCGCTCTCGAGGTCGCGGATCTCAGCCATGGCCGTGGATTTGGTGGAGCAGGTGTGTCGCTCGCATGGTCACAAGGGGCGGTGCTTGTCCGGGTCGGGCGGGCGGCGCTGCGGGGCCAGGAGGCACCAAGTGGCCAGGGGCCAGAGCAGCGCGTCCAGCAAGGGCGAGAAGATGAGCGACCAGCCGGGGAACATGCCGCCCACCGCCATGCGCACGCCCAGCGACACCAGCGTAGCCATCACGAACAGCGGCAGCACCTGCAGCGTCTGCTCGGCCAGGCCGAACCACAGCAGACGCCGATGCACCGTGATGGCCGCGTAGCTCAACAGCGTGTATGCCAGGGCGTGCTGCCCCAGAAGGGCCGCTTCGTGCACGTCCATCAGCAGGCCGAACAGAAATGACAGGCCCACGCTGACGCGGCGCGGCTGGTGGACGTTCCAGAACACCAGCACCACGGCCATGAGGTCGGGAGCCGCCGCATGGCGGCCCACCGGCAGCAGGTTGAAGCCGAAGGCCAGTGCCAGCGACAGCGCGATGAACAAGGGGTTCACCGGCAGCAGCAACTGATCCGCGCCGCGCGGCATGATCATCGCGTGGCTCCTGGCGAGGCGGGTGCGAGGTTGGGCGCGGGTGTGGCTGTGGCATCACCGGCCCCTACGGCGGTGCCTGCCGGCGCCGCTGCGTTGGGCGGCGCAGCAGGGCCGGTGGTCGCGGCAGGGGAGGTTCCCTTCTTGCGCGCCGCGTCCGAGGCCAAGGTCTTGGACGACTTCGCCCCGCGCTCCTGCCCGCTGTCCAGGTCCTGCGGGCGAGGGGGCATCTGCTGGCCGATGGGCTCGAGCACCAGCACGTGCCGCACGCCGTCAGGCGAGGCGGCGGGCGCCAGGGCGATGCGGGCAAAGCCCGAGTCGGCCCGCCGTTCCACGCCCGTGACCCGCGCCACGGGCAGGCCTGGGGGGTACACGCCGTCCAGCCCGCTGGTGCTCAGGGCGTCACCGGGTTGCACGTCGGCATTGCCTGCCATGAAGCGCAACTCCATGCCCGGGTTGGCGCCGCCACCGGCACCACCGAAGGCGGCGCTGCGCTGTTGGGTGCGCGTGTTGATCACCGGAATGGCGGCGTCGCGGTCGGTCAGGAGCGTGACTTCTGCGGTCAACGGGTACACCCGCGTCACCTGGCCCAGCACCCCGGCCTCGTTGACCACCGGTGATCCTCTGGTCACGCCCTGCGTCACACCGCGGTCGATGAACACCTTTCGGGAGTAGGGGTCTGCGGCCTCGTACAGGATCTCCGCGGCCGTGGACTTCACGCTGAGGGTAGGGCGCAGGTCCAGCAGCGCGCGCAACTGCCGGTTTTCCGCAGACAGCTGCTCAACGCGCAAGGCCTTTTCCGACTGTCGTACCAGTGCTGCGCGGGCCGCCGACTCGGCGTTCAACGCCTGGCGCAACCCTTGCAGGTAGTCGCCCCCGCCTTCCCAGGCCTCCACTGGCACGGCCAGCATGCGCTGCAGCGGCAGCAAGGCGGTGGCCAGGGTGGCACGCAACGGGTCCACGACGCGCCAGCGGGCGTCGGCCACCATCAGCAGCAGGGCCAGGGCCGAGAACAGGCCCAGCTTCGTCAGGGCCGAGGGGCCCTGGCGGAAGAACGGTGGCGGGGTGCGGTCCAGCGTCCCCAGGAGCATCGAACCTCCGTCACTCGGAGGTGAAGATGCTGCCCAGGCGCTCCATGCGTTCCAGCGCCATGCCGCAGCCCCGCACCACGCAGGTCAGCGGATCTTCGGCCACCAGCACGGGCAGGCCCGTCTCCTCGGACAGCAGGCGGTCCAGGTCACGCAGCAGAGCGCCGCCGCCCGTGAGCATCATGCCGCGGTCGGCGATGTCGGCGCCCAACTCCGGCGGGGTCTGTTCGAGCGCGTTCTTCACGCTGGAGACGATCTGGTTCAGCGGGTCGGTCAAGGCTTCCAGGATCTCGTTGGACGAGATGGTGAAGCTGCGCGGCACACCCTCGGAGAGGTTGCGGCCCTTGACTTCCATCTCCTTGACCTCGCTGCCGGGGAAGGCGCTGCCAATGTTCTTCTTGATGGCCTCGGCAGTGGGTTCGCCGATCAGCATGCCGTAATTGCGGCGGATGTAATTGATGATGGCCTCATCGAACTTGTCACCGCCCACGCGCACGCTGCCCTTGTAGACCATCCCGCCCAGGCTGATGACGCCCACCTCGGTGGTGCCGCCACCAATGTCCACCACCATCGAGCCCGAGGCCTCGCTCACGGGCAGGCCGGCGCCGATGGCCGCGGCCATGGGCTCCTCGATCAGATAGACCTCGGAGGCCCCGGCGCCCAGGGCCGATTCGCGGATGGCGCGGCGCTCCACCTGGGTGGAACCGCAGGGCACGCAGATGATGATGCGCGGGCTGGCCTTCATCATCGATCGCGGGTGCACCATCTTGATGAACTGCTTGAGCATCTGCTCGGTGACCGTGAAGTCGGCGATCACGCCGTCCTTCATCGGGCGGATGGCCTCGATGTTGCCCGGCACCTTGCCGAGCATGGCCTTGGCTTCGTGGCCCACGGCCTGGATCGTTTTCTTGCCATTGGGCCCGCCCTCATGGCGGATGGACACCACCGAGGGCTCGTCCAGCACGATGCCCTTGCCGCGCACGTAGATGAGCGTGTTGGCGGTGCCGAGATCGATGGCGAGATCGGTGGAGAAGTGGCTGCGCAGAAAGGCGAACATGATCGGTACGGTGGCTTCGGGGCCTGGCGGGGGGCTGCGGTCGGGCGTGGCGGGCGTGGAACGAGACAGGGCCGCTCAAGCGTCGGTGAGGCGTCGGGTGGTCGGACGGGTGAACAGGCTGTCGGGCCGCTGCCACGGGCCTTTTGGCGGGGTGTCGGGGGCCGGTTTGGGCGAGCGCGGATAATACCGCACCCCCCTGTGGAAACCCCTTCTCAAGGGGCTCATCAGGTCTGTCCTGCAGGCCTCGGTCGGCCCCGGACTCCGCTGTCCCACCATGGCCCTCACCCCCCAGGACGTCCAGCGCATTGCGCATCTGGCGCGCCTTGAACTTTCCGCCTCCGAGCAGTCGACCCTGCTCACCCAGCTCAACGGCTTTTTCGGCATCGTCGAGGCGATGGGCGCCGTCGACACCCGTGGTGTGGAGCCGCTGTACACGCCCCTGTCGGCCGTGCAGTCGGTGACGCTGCGCCTGCGCGATGACGTGGTCACCGAAGTCGATGAGCGTGAACGCAATCAGCGCAGCGCCCCGGCGGTGGACAACGGACTGTTCCTCGTGCCCAAGGTGATCGAATGAATGCAAGTATTCGTGACATGGGCGTGGCCGAGCTAGGCCGCGGCTTGGCTGCGGGCACGTTTTCCAGCGAAGAGTTGGCCCGCGAGTTGCTGCGTACCGTGGCCCGGCAAGACCGTTTTGGTGCGTTTCTTGCCACTCACGAGGAACACACGCTGGCCCAGGCGCGCCGCGCCGATGCCCTGCGCGCTGCCTGCAAGGCCGGCCCGCTCACGGGCGTGCCGGTGGCGCACAAGGACATCTTCGTCACCGACTTCGAGCGCAGCGGCCTGCCCTCCACCGCGGGCTCCAAGATGCTGGCCGGCTACGCCAGCCCCTTTGATGCCAGTGTGGTGGCCCGCCTGGGCGACGGTTCGCGTGACGGCCGACTGCCCGGCGCCGGCATGGTGACCTTGGGCAAGCTCAACTGCGACGAGTTCGCCATGGGTTCGGCCAACGAGAACTCGGCTTACGGCCCGGCGCGCAACCCCTGGGACCCCAACCGCGTGCCGGGGGGCTCCTCGGGGGGCTCGGCGGTGGCGGTCGCCGCGCGCCTGGTGCCGGCCACCACGGGCACCGACACCGGGGGTTCCATCCGTCAGCCTGCCGCCTTCTGCGGCATCACGGGGATCAAGCCCACCTACGGCACCTGCTCGCGCTACGGGATGATCGCCTTCGCCTCCAGCCTGGACCAGGCCGGGCCGATGGCCCGCACGGCCGAGGATTGCGCGCTGCTGCTGTCGGCCATGAGTGGGTTCGACGAGCGCGACGCCACCAGCGCTGAGCGCCCGCCCCAAGACTTCCACGCCCAGATGCTGCGCCCGCGTGAGGGCGCTTCGGCCGCCCGGCCGCTGGCCGGCCTGCGCATCGGCTTGCCGCGCGAGTTCTTCCCGGCCGCCCTGTCCGAAGACGTGCATGGCGCCGTGCGCGCCGCCTTGGCCGAGCTGGAGAAACTGGGCGCCACGCTGGTGGACGTGAGCCTGCCACGCACCGAACTGGCCATCCCCGTTTACTACATCATCGCCCCGGCCGAGGCCAGCTCCAACCTGAGCCGCTTCGACGGCGTGAAGTTCGGCCACCGCGCTGCGCAGTACGCCGACCTGCTGGACATGTACAAAAAGACCCGCGCCGAAGGCTTCGGCGCCGAGGTCAAGCGCCGCATCATGATCGGCACCTACGTGCT